>JAFGLU010000031.1 GCA_016927865.1 Anaerolineaceae bacterium | reverse complement strand
CTACGCAGAAAACAACTACGTCAGATTCACCGTTCCGCTCCTGCTTCCTCACTCATTGGATTGCCTGCAAAAAAATGATCCGCACCCTGAGTAACTGCTCAGAGGTCGAATAAGAATCCCAAATTTGGGCCGTTTCCGCCTCTGTCTGAGTAGTAACCTTATTGACGTTTCATTGACGTTAGCTTTCTATACTGGCAGTATGAGTGGACAATACAAGGTTTATCTATTGAGAATCTGGCAGGTAGGTGAGCAGGGCGAGCGCGGAATCCGGGCCATGCTGGAAGACCCGCGCACGCACGAGACAATTGGTTTTTCCAGCCTGGCGGAGCTGGTGCAATACCTGGAAAAGACACAAATTTTCGTCCAGGCGGTAGAGGGCCAAAAATCCATTGATCCATATAATTAACTTGAGGGGGATGAACAGGGATGCTTCCCCGCAATTGTTTTCCAGCAGGTAAAAATGGAGGGATTGAGATGAAGATCATTCTTCGACGGCTTTGGTTGGTTGTGTTCTTGCTCGGAATTTTGCTCCCGGCGAACGCTGCGGTGGGAGAGGCGCGCAGCGCGCAAGCGGACATGGTGCTGCCCAGCGATTGGACAGCCACCGGCACGATGAACGCCCGGCGGGCATATTTCACCCTCTCGGTGCTTCCGGATGGCAAGGCCCTGGCGGCGGGGGGCTATTACAATGACGGATCGCCGCATTATCTCAACAGCAGCGAAATTTACGACCCGCTGACCAATACCTGGGTGGCGACCGATAACAGTATGACCACGGCCCGCCGGAATCACACCGCCACGGTGCTGCTGGACGGGCGTGTGCTGGTGGCGGGGGGAGAGTCTGCTACCGGCACAGAGACCAACACCGCCGAAATATTTGACCCGGCTACGGGCTTATGGACAGTGACCGGCAGCATGAACCAGAAGCGTTACGGTCATACTGCCACGCGCCTGCAAGACGGGCGCGTGCTGGTGGTGGGTGGGTGCTTTAGATCTATCAGTATAGATTTTTGTACGGTCATTACGGAAATCTATGACCCCGCGAGTGGAACATGGCAAACCGGCACGGCTTTTCCGACCGGGCAAGCCAGGATGAATCACACCGCCACGCTGCTGCAAGATGGAAGTGTTCTGGTCGCAGGTGGGTACAGGCCGGCTACAACCGGTATCAACCCTACCCCTGAGAAAACGTTTGATAATGCGTATCGATTCTACCCGGCTGGGAATAACTGGGCGGCGGCAGGGACAATGACCGCAGCGCCATCTGGGCGCTCGGAGCACAGCGCCGTGGTCCGCCGCGACGGAAAAGTGTTGATTGTCGGCGGACATTATTCTTCCGAGATCAGTAATGGGTATGTGGCTTCGACAGAAATTTATGACCCGAATGCAAGCTCCAACCCTTGGACCAACCTGAACAAACCATTGGAATTTGGCGTGCGGGGCGCGCCATCGGTGCTGGATGCCAACGGGAATTACATCCTCCTGGGCGGAGAATTTAGCGGCTCTTCCTCCGATGTGTACTATATGGACATTAACAATCCGTCCGACACCTGGCACCGACTATACAAAGACGAGATTCATGACTGGAATTTAACTGTCCAGCGCTCGTATCACGCGGCGGCGGTGCTGCCGGGCGGGGTGATTTTGGTGGCGGGCGGGTTTGGGGTAGTAGATGGGCCGGTGGTCAATTCGGCGGAAACCAACCGCTTTACCAGCGGCGCGGGAGCCGTGGGAGATTTGCGCACGGCCACGTTTGGCTTCTACCGCTCCTCGGCCACCCTCATGCCCAATGGAGATGTCATGATCACGGGCGGGGCCCCCTCACAGGGTGAGCCAAACCCAGAGGTTTGCCACAATCTGGTTAGTTTTTGGGATTTTGAGGATGATACCTTCCCCGAACCCGGCCCGGCCATGATCCGCCCGCGCTGCAACCACTCCACCATTCTTTTACCGGATGGGCGAGTGTTGGTGTTGGGTGGGACGACATCCATTGGTGAGTCGGCGTCCGGTACCGGTGAAATATTTGACGGGGTATCCTGGACAAGGCTGATCGGGCCGGAACCTTTTGACGCCCATCAGGCGGTTCTACTGCCTGACGGAAAAGTCTTTATCATGCAAGAGATCGGGCGGGATTCATATATTTTTGACCCGGTGGATTTATCCTTCCGGCTCACGCAAAACCAGGCGGCGGGAACGTATAATGGATTCACAGCCACCCTGATGAAGAACGGAAAGGTGCTCATCCTGGGCAGCCGGTCAAGCGAGACGGTGGAAGTGTTTGACCCGCTGAGTGAAACCTTCACAATCGTTCCGCGTCCATCGCCGCTGGTTATGTTTAATAATCATGACGCTGTGCTGCTGCCGGATGGGCGGGTGATGGTGTCTGGGGGAGGGACGAATAACGATTATCCCAGACACGAGACATATTTGTTTAACCCGCAAACAAACAGTTGGACGACGGGGTCGCATATGATTTCGGGGCGGCAGTACCACCAGATGCTGGTGCTGCCGGATGGGCGCCCGGTGGTGATTGGTGGAAATGCGAAAACCGGAGAAGAGTTGCCTGTGCCGGCTACCACCAAGATAGAAATCTATGATCCGGCGGATAACGCCTGGCACAGCGCAGGGGATATGTTTGAGGCGCGCCGCTCTCATGAAGCCCTGCTGACCTTGACCGGGCAAATCATGATCATCGGCGGTTTGGACGAGTTTGATGCTCCATTGATGAATGTGGAACGATTCAGCTTCCCTAACATTTCCACCGCTCTGGCGCTGTGGCAGCCAACCGTGACGGATGCGCGCTGCGTCGATTGCAATACCAGCCGCCAGATCGAGGTGACAGGCAGCGACTTCACCGAAGCCTGGGAGGGCAGCGGCGGCCTGACCAATCAATCGGCGGCCAACCAGCCCCTGGTACAGATTATCCGCCTGGACAATGGGCAGATGGAATGGCTGCGGCCGGGTGCGGCCTCCAGCGATGGACGCTTCTTGTCTGAGCCGATCCCCGGTTTCCCCGACGGCCCGGCGATGGTGTTTGTGTATGTCAACGGCAGCTTCCAGGGCAAGGTGGTGATGATCAGCGCGTTTCGCAACAAGGTATATTTGCCGATGCTGCGAAGGTAATCATGAACAATCATGTGCTCAGCATGCCCCACCCCTGTGTCCCCTCCCCACGAAAGAGATCAGGGTGCTAATTGTTTCCGGGCGTGGGGAGGGGAGTCAGATTTAGGAAAGGTGAGGGGCGTTTCGCCCCTCACCTTTCCTGATTCCTTTCCCTCCCCCAGCTTAACCGACCGAATCTGCCCAGTTACCAAATAGCTGGGGGAGGGATCAAGGGAGGGGGCCGGACTGCGCGAGTGGCAAGTGCGCTCGTTGATTCACAACAGCCGCATTTGCTCGGCTTGATCGTAGTAGGGCGGGTCCTCGTCAAGGAGTTGATCCCAGGCGGCGGGTGTGAGCAGGGGCGTTTCGCGCAGGTTGCGCAACTGGCGCAGCTTGAGCAGGCGCCACCCGGCAATGGCCTCACCCATGCGCGGGTCGCGCTGAAGCTTGAAGCTGATCAGGCGGGCACGGCTGCCTGGGAACACCAGCACGCATTGGCGCACCGGCGCCGAAGGCTCGCTGAGCACATGCCGCCCGAGCACCGCCGAGGCTAACAGATAGAAGAAATACACCGGGCCGAATTCCTGGGGCCGCCAGATGACCGGGTTGTCGCCCTCGGTGGTGAAGCCGATGCGCCCGGCAATTTCGCGCAGCGCGTCGCGGGCTTCATCCATGTCGGCGCGGCGGCGCGAGGCTTCTTCCTGGGGCAGCAGACGCCAATGGCCGGGCTGCTCGGGTGTTTCGGCGGCATAAGATTCAACGACGGCGCGCACCAGGTCGGCGGGCGGGGTGAGCGGGCCGGGCAGGGCCTGGCAAACGGCGCTGTCCAATTCCAGCAAAGTGCAGGCGGGATTTTTCTGCAAATACCGCACCACTTCCATCTCGATGCGGTCGGCCAGGGGCGGCTCGGCGCCCACGGGGGGCTGGGTGAGCCACCACAGGCTGCGCTCGTCTTCCTGCGAGCCGGTGGTGAAGCGGCAGAAGTTCATGCGGTTGGCAAAGGCCCGCGAGGCAGCGGTCTGCACACGGGTGATCAGATCGGTGGGGAAAGGCTCGCTGAGGGGGGGCAGGCCGTTTTGGCGGGCCAGTTCGAACAAGCCGGAGGCGTAAACGGGCAGGTAGGGGGCGGGCTCGTTGAGCGCCGCCAGGCTGGCCTGGAACCCGTTTTGCAGGTGGTTCTCGGTGTTGGGCGAGACGGGCAGCTTTTCACGGG
>JAFGLU010000004.1 GCA_016927865.1 Anaerolineaceae bacterium | reverse complement strand
CCGAGACCGGGCGCTGGGTGGACTTGCTCAAGGCCTACGAGCAGCTGCTGGCAGAGAACGCCGCCCCCGACCCGCTGCTGCGCCAGAAGCAGAAGGCGGCCGGCAGCCTGGCGGAGACATTGACCCCGCTGACCAAGTATTACGCCACCGAGATGGGCAACCGCGTGTGCTATATGGCGATGCAGATCCACGGCGGGGTGGGATACATGCGCGAGTTCAACGTCGAGCGCCATTTCCGCGACGTGCGCGTGACCAACATCTATGAGGGCACCAGCCAGTTGCAGGTGGTAGCGGCGCAGGGCAAGCTGCTCGGGCACGCCCTGGAGGTGCTGCTGGACGAGTGGGCGGGGATGGAGGTGGATGAGCCTTTACTCCCGCTGCACGCCCAGCTGCTGGAGGGCAACGAGCTGTTCAAGCGCGCCACTGATGCGCTCAAGGCGCAAAGCCGCCAGATGGTAGATTATTACGCCAGCGACCTGGCGGACATGGCAGTCTATCTGACCGGCGGCTGGCTGCTGTTGAAAGATGCGCAGCTTGAGAAGCGTAAGCTCGAGCTGCTACGTGTCTATCTGGCGCAGCATCTGCCGGAGGTGCGCAGCAAGGGTGAGGTCTTGCTGCATGCCGACCCGGCCGGCTTGGAGGCGATGGAGGCGATTCTTTAGCGTTATGGGTAGAGATGCAAAATTTTGTAGAGACGCAAGATTGCCGGAACTTCGTTCCGGATGCGTCTCTACGTCACGAGGAGACAACGATGGGACTTTTAGATGGTAAGAACGCATTGATCTTCGGGCTGGCGAATGACCGCTCGATCGCCTGGGGCATCACCCAGGCCTTCAAGGCGCGAGGTGCCAATATCGGCATCAGCTACGCAGGCGAGATGCTGGAAAGGCGAGTGCGCAAGCTGGCGCAGGCAGTCGACTGTGACTTCGTCGAGCCTTGTGATGTGACCAGGGACGAGGATATCCGCCTGGTGGCGGACAAGGCGGCGGCGAAGTTTGGGCAGGTGGACATCCTGGTGCATTCGATTGGCTTTGCCAACCGCGAGGAGCTCACCGGCCCGTATTACAATACCAGCCGCGCCGGTTTCCACCTGGCGATGGACATCAGCGTCTATTCCTTCACCGCCCTGGCGCAGGCCTTCCAGCCGCTTTTCCGCCCGGGTAGCTCGCTATTGACCCTGACCTACTACGGTGCGGAGAAGGTGGCCCCCGGCTACAACGTGATGGGCGTGGCAAAGGCGGCGCTGGAAGCCTCGGTGCGCTACCTGGCATTCGACCTGGGCCCACAGGGCGTGCGGGTCAACGCCATCTCGGCAGGACCGATCCGCACGTTGGCAGCAGCAGGCGTGTCGCGCTTCAAGGATATGTACCGCCACTTCATCAAGCTGGCGCCCCTGCAGCAGCACGTCACCATCGAGGACGTGGGCAACACAGCCGTCTTTTTGTGCTCGGAGCTGGCGGGAAGGGTGACCGGCGAGGTGCTGTACGTCGATTCAGGGTACAATATTATCGGCGTCCCCGAGCCGCCGGAATGCGAGTGAGATTAAGCCATGTTCCGTAAGCGATCCCAAGCCACCCCTGCGCAGCCTGTGGCAGCCGCGCCACCCACCGAGCGCATCACCTCCGTGCTGAGCACGGGCATCACCTGGAAGGGGCATCTGGGCGGCAGCGGCGGCGTGCGCATCGAAGGCACCTTCGAGGGCGATATTGCCGTGCGGGGGCTGCTGGTGGTGGGTGAGACGGGTCGGCTGACCTGCCAGACGCTGCGCGCCAACACGATCATCATCGCCGGGACGGTCAAGGGGGACATCATCGCCGAACGGCTGGAGATCCGCGGAACGGGGCGGGTGTGGGGCGACGTGACCACGGCCTCGTTTGCGACCGAGGAGGGCGCCTTCCTGCGCGGGCAGATCACGATGGAGGAGCGCGTGGATATCGGGATTGGGCCATTGCCGGAGGCGGCGGGAGAGACGCTGGAAGAAGAAGCGGTGAAAGCCGCTGAGGCGGAGGAATAGAAGGGGGAATTGTTTTTGATGTAAAACAATGAGGAACAATTCATTCTCGTCCCGACCTTTTCCCTGGAAGGGAAAAGGGACAGGCCTGGCAGGCAGTGTGCGGATGGGTTGTAATGGTGCGAGAAAGGGCACGGTGTCAGGGTACTGACGGCGCCGGGGTAGCGGGAGTATGTATACTGTAGCACAGGCTTATTTCTAGAATAAGTGTACTAAGTCGTTTTCTAATCTAATATTAATGTTTGAGAAGGTGGGAGCTAACCCGCTGGCTCGCTCTCCAGCAGCAGCGTGCTGCAGGGGCGAGAAGGGGGAATGGTGTGGGCTCTTGTGTTGCTCTGAACCTACCACGTCCGAATCCTGGCATTCCTCTTTAATGCATTCCGCACAATAACGCACTCCATGTGGGGTTGTTTTTTTGATTGGATGCCAATCTTGTTCCACGGGGGTGAACGTGAAGAGAATTGCGAAAATGCAGGTCATTCATTTGTGCTAAAATGGATTTACTCTGATTAGATCAGATCATGAATCTGGAAAACACCCGTCTCGGGGTGGTAGTTCTCGGAGATAAGTATGAAACAAGAAATTACACTATCCATTATGGCTCCCCGGGCAGATGGCATTCAACCCATTCTGAACCGTTTTGAATCGACTACCGGCATGCATGTCAAACTGCGGTTGTTGAGATGGGACACTGCCTGGAAAGAATTTATTAATTTTTCCTTACATGGCGGTAACCCAGATATCTCCGAAATTGGATCAACCTGGATAGGCGATCTAATGGGGATGGGTGTTCTCCGCCCGTTTGCCCCAAACGAGGTTCAAAAGGTCAAGCAGTCCGCCAACCTGTTTAACCTAGCCTGGAGATCGGTAACATCCCAACCCGACGGAGTCGTATGGGGCATTCCCTGGCTGGCCGGCGCACGGTTGCTGTATTACCGGAAGCAGATTTTTTCTAATGCTAACATTAGTACGATGAAGGGGTTTACGTTTAAAGAGTTTGAAAAAACCATCAGCACCCTGCACCAAAGAGGCGTCAAAATACCCTGGTTAGCACCCACCGGTCGTACGCATACCACTTTGTTGCATATCGCGAGCTGGGTTTGGGCTGCAGGCGGGGATTTCCTTTCTGCCGACCAAAATAGTGTGCGGTTTATGGAGCCGGAAGCCCTGAAAGGGATGGCGGCTTATTTTGCTCTGTCTCGCTACCTGTCTCCAGAGGTGAAACACCTGAATGGGTTAGAACCAGACGAGAGGTTCCTTGCCGATCCAGATGCTGCAGTGGTCGTCTCCGGACCATGGTTGATGATGGATGCCATGAAACGGGGCATAGATAGCGGTTTAGGCATAGCACTTTTGCCGGGGCCATCTTTCATTGGGGGGTCCTCTCTGATGATTTGGAAGAACAGCTCCAATGCGCAAGAGGCGCTGACCCTGGCACAATATCTTCTTGAGCCCGAGCCTCAAATCCAATACGCAGAACAAGTGGGGCTGATGCCGGTTCGGGAGGATTTGTTTGACCAGGAACCATACCGGAGCGATTTGTACTGGACAATGGCCTCGCACAGCATGCGAATCGGGCGGTCTTTCCCATTCTTCAAGTCTTGGGGGATGATCGAGAGCCGTCTGGTGGATGGATTCGCGGCAGTTTGGAGTGATTTGCTGAAAGACCCGGTGGCTAACCCTATGGATGTCCTGACGGCGCAGCTAGCACCGATCGCCAAGGAGCTCAACAGCCAGCTCAGTTGATGGTTTTGGTTAATTCGACCAAATTGCGGGAGAAACTCTTAGCTGGTTGGGGGAGAAGACTCTGGCGATTTGCAGGGAGACCCGACAGCCGGGATTATCCTGGATTGGGAAGGTTAATGATGTATAAAATGGGCGGGTCGCCGTCAGGAGAAAGGCTTGGGAAGTAAGCTGAGAGACCCGCCCCTACCAGGCGGTTGGGTCCTGGCGGCAGGCGGGTCTATTTCGATGGTGGGCGAGGGATAGGCGGTTTGCTGTTGGGGGGAAAGAGTTGGGTGATGTGCCAGGAGGCCCGACAGTTGGGGGTTGTCCTGGGTCCAATTATATTGGAAGAGGGGGATTGCTTCGTCGCTGCGCCTCTCGCAATGACGTGTTACTTCAACTCACCGCTTTCTTCACCAGCGCCACGATCTTTGCCTCTTCGGCAGCGGTCAATTCCTTCAGTGCGAAGGAGGTCGGCCACATGGTGCCTTCGTCGAGGTTCGCCGTGTCGCTGAAGCCCAAGGTGGCGTACCTTGTGTTGAACTTCTGTGCGCTTTGGAAGAAGACCACGACCTTGCCATCCTTGGCATAGGCGGGCATGCCATACCAGGTTTTCGGCCACAGGTCGGGCGCGGCGGCGGTGATGATGGCGTGGAGCCGCCTGGCCATGGTGCGCTCCGGTTCTGGCATCTCGGCGATCTTCTCGTGCAGGGCGTTTTCCCCTTCCGCCCGGTTTGCGGCTGCCTTCAGCTCTTTGGCGCGCTCCTTCATTGCGGCTCGTTCCTCTGCCGTGAATCCCTTAGAGTTCTTGCCGGTTGCGAGGGTGCTCTTATCTTGACTCATGAAAAGCTCCTTACTTTTTGATAGTTAAATTGCGGCTTACTTTATCAATTTTATCCTAAAAAAGCCTGAAAAAAGATCAAATTCATATAAGAATTATTTCTATCATCGGATGCTCATAATTTAGTATTTGGGTTT
>JAFGLU010000030.1 GCA_016927865.1 Anaerolineaceae bacterium | reverse complement strand
GGGCAGCGCATCCTCGCGGAAGAAGGCCGACGCGCCGGTTTCAATGCTTTCGGTGGGGCTGCCCCCGGTGATTTCACACAGGAATAACAGCTTGTAGACGCTGAAAAAGTAGGGCGGGTGGCCCTGCGTGTCGCGGTCCAGCACGGCCACCAATTTGAGCGCGCGCACCTCGTAGCCGGTCTCCTCGCGCATCTCTCGTTCCACGGCCTGGCGGGGCGTGTCGCCGGTGTCGCACCAGCCGCCGGGCAGAGTCCAGCACCCGCCGTCCTGCAACTCGCGCACCAGCAGCAGCTCATCCCCGCGGAAGGCCGCCCCGCGCACGTCCACTTTGGGCGTGGTGTAGCCGGATTCGCTGGCGAACAGCTCGCGGACGGCTTCTTTTTCCAGCCCGCTTCCGGCGGCAGTGATTTCCGCTGCCAGCGCCAGCAGTTCGTGATAACGCTCCAGGTCGTACGGATTGGTCGAGTAGGTCAGCCCCGATTGAGCCATCGATTGAATCTGCCTGGCCCAATTCAGCCAGAGAATCTCGGAAGCCATTAGATTTTTGGCAGGACAATAGACTGCTGTTTCTGGTATTTGCCCTTCTTGTCGGCGTAAGAGACTTCACAGACCTCGTCGCCTTCAAAGAACACCACCTGGGCGATGCCCTCATTCGCATAGATGCGAGCGGGCAGCGGGGTGGTGTTGGAAATCTCCAGAGTGACGTAACCTTCCCATTCCGGCTCGAAGGGGGTCACATTGGTGATGATCCCGCAGCGCGCGTAGGTGCTTTTGCCCACACACAGGGTCAGAATGCTGCGCGGGATACGGAAGTATTCCACTGAGCGAGCCAGGGCAAAGGAGTTGGGCGGGATGACGCAAATCTCGCCGGTGTAATCGACCATCGAAGTGCGGTTGAATTCCTTGGGGTCCACCACCGCCGAAAAGACGTTGGTAAAGATTTTGAACTCGTTCGCCACGCGGATATCGTACCCGTAAGACGATACGCCGTAAGAGATAACTCCGTCGCGCACCTGGTGGTCGACAAACGGCTCGATCATGCCTTTTTCGAGCGCCATCTTGCGAATCCAATGGTCAGGCTTAATCCCCATGTCTTTTCATCCTTTTCTACTGATAGTTTGGCGGTGTCTGCTCAGGGGGTGAAGAAGTCACCCTCTTCCACCTCTGGCTGAGCAGTTGCATTCAGCGGCGTGTTGATCACTGTATTGACGAATTTAGCCATCCGCTGGCCTCGAACACAGTTTGGAGCAGCGCTTCGCGCTCATCGGCGGTGGTTGGGCGCGATCGGGCGTAATCGACAAAGCGGATGCTGATCAACTCCACCCCCAGGTAGTGCCCGTCATAGAAGACATGCCGGTCGATGAAGGCCGAATTGGTTGAGGCCATCGAGCCAATCTGGTCGAAGAACAGGTTGCCCAACCCGTAGTGCAGTAGCGCGTCATCCGTGATTTCCAGCGCGTGGGGCTGGTGGGCCTGGCTGCCGCTGACGATGATGGCCCCGGCCTGGGCAGCGCCGCGGAAATCCTCTTGCAGTTGCGGTCGGGCAATATACTCGTAGTATTCTTCATGTTGGAAGGTGACGATGGGCAGATAGCCATCCTTTACCAAATTCTGGATAGCCGGGTACAGCCACTCTGGATCGCAGTGCACCGCGCCGGGATTGGTTTCGCTGGCGGTGGCATAGCCCTTCGATTTGTAGTTGCAGCCAATAAAGGCGATGCGGTTACCGTTGTGCTCGAACAGGGCCGGCTGCTTGGCTTCTTCGATGTTCGCGCCGCCACCGTAAACGGGCCATTCGCGCTCGGCGTACAGGTCCAGGGTATAGAGCATGGCTTGCGGCCCCCAATCGGCAAAGTGATCACCGGAGAGGTCCATCACGTCAGTGCCGATGTACTCCAGCAGTTCGATATAGCGGGGTTGGCTGCAGAAAACCAAGCCATTGGTCCAGGGGAAAGGCGCGGGGCAGCCTTCGACGAAGGGAATTTCGTTGTTGATGTGCAAAATATCCGCCTCGCGCAGCCAACTGCCAATGTCTTGGGCAGGGTAGGTCATGCCGCGGGCTTCCATGGTGGAAGCCGTTCCGCGCACCAGGGCCGTGACGCCGGTGAGCATCACGGTGGTCAGGCGCTCGGGCAGGCGGTTGCTGACGGGAATTTCCGGCTCAGCCACCAGGAATTCTCCGATCAGTGCTGTCTTGCCGCTCAGGCCTAAGTCAACCTTCAAACCGTAGGCCTGCACGTCAAAGTCTTTGTGCAGTGGATTCTGCCCGTCCAGGGTGATCACCTTCCAGCGCGGCTGGATGTTCTCGAAGGGAATGATGGCCCAGGTGTCGGTTTGTTTCCAGGATAACTCCAGCAGGTCATCTGCAGGGGCGGTTTTCACCGATCCGGAAGGCGGACCCCAAAGCTGAGTGAACAAGACCGCGTCGCCGGGGTCCAGGGCCAGGGTGGCAATACCGCCGTGAGGTCGTTTGCCGCGCTGCCACATCTCCTTGAGCTCAAGCAAGGCAATCTCGTCAGTGATGGTGGGAAAGGGCGCAACCAGGGCGTAAATCCGGCGGTGCACCAGGAGGCTGCCCCCCACTTCCAGCAGAAGGTCGGCTTGATCCGCTGAGCCGGCGACGACCCATCCTTCGGGCAGCGCGGTGGAGTCAAGTACGCTGGCGGGGAGCCCTTCGGGCAGCCAGATGGAAGGAGGCAGCGGCGTGGGGGTTGGCTCAGGTGTGGCTGTGGCTGTGGGCGCGGGCGCCGAAGTGGAAGTGCCGAACGGCACAGCCGTGGCCGGGCGGGGGGTGGCGGTGGGCTGGCAGCCCGCGGAAAACAACAGACCAATAAGGACCGGCAAAATGACAAACAGGCGGTTTATAGACAAGTGCATACCCCTTAAAAAAGTAATCCGCCGCGCTCAACGAGCACCCGGCGCAGTTCGATTTCGATCTCAGCGGCGCGCGAGTCTAATCGGCGTACTTCTTCCAAAAAGGCCTGGCAAGCGACCTGATCCTTCAGGTTGAGGCAGTTAATGCGCACGTTCAGGCCGGCGCCGGTCAGCGTGGCTCGAGCCAGGGCTGCCCCGCTGGCGGCATCGGAGATGGCATTCAGGTTGCCCAGTTGGGCGGCTTGCAGGGCCAGCTCCAGCAGTCGCAAGGCACGTTGGGCCACCGCGAGCGGCACCTGGATAGCGCCGAGCGTGGCTTGCCCCAGCGCCTTTTCGCGGGCGGCCTGCTGTTCGGGAGTGTCCTTGGGCAGCTTGCTGGCGGTCATGTACGCCTGGAAGGCGGCGGCATCTTCTTGCACGGCAGCGGTCAGTTCGCCGCGCAGGGCTTCAGCCTCATCGATCAGCTTCCACATGTCCGGCTCGACCTCAACATATTTCTTTTTGCCAACCGTCAGGCGTGCTACCATTGCCACCAGCGCGGCTGAAGCCGCTCCGGCAAAGGCAGCGGCGCTGCCTCCCCCCGGTGTGGGCGTGCCGCGGGAAAGCTCTTCGATGAAGGAACTCTCGCGCACAACCTGGCTTTCTCCGGCAGGGCTGGATAGCGCCGACAACATGCGCTGCTCCAGGATTTGCTCCGGCTCAAACTGGTCCAGTTGCGTGTACCACACCGCTGTATCCACCAGCGCTTCCTGGGGGATGAGCCCGACCAGCTCGCTATGATGAATGCCCACGCCGTAGCGCTGGGCTTCGCGGCGCACCATCTCTACCACCCGGTAGACCGGTGTCTGGCGGAAGTTGGTCAGGTTCATCGAGACCTGGGCGCGGCCTTCCACCAGCACGCCCATGCCCTTGACAAAGCGCAGGCCGCCGGACGAGTTGCGCACCGCGCGGGCAATTTTCCCGGCGATGGACACATCATCGGTGGTCAGGTAGACGTTGAAAGCGATGAGTGGCTGGCGCGCGCCGATCACTGTGCCGCCCGCTGGGCCCACGCGCTCGGGCCCGAAGTCGGGGGTGCGATTGGGGTTTGTGCCCATCTCGACTTTGAGGGTTTCATACTCGCCCCGGCGAATCTCTTCCAGATTCTTGCGCTCGGGGCGCAGGGCAGCGTCTTCGTATAGATAGACAGGAATTTGTAGTGTGTCGCCCACGCGCTTACCCAGCCGGCGAGCCATCTCTACACATTCCTGCATGGTGATGTCGCGGATGGGGACGAACGGCACCACGTCGGTGGCGCCCATGCGCGGGTGCTCGCCGGTGTGGTGATCGAGGTCGATCAACTCGGCGGCTTTTTGGATGGCTAGAAACGCGGCTTCTTCCACGGCGGCAGGCGGCCCAATGTAGGTAACCACGGTGCGGTTGTGGTCCAGGTCGGAGTGGCGGTCGAGGAGGTGAATTTCGGGCACCGAGGTGATTGCCGCGATGATGGCGTCGATTACTTCTGGGCGGCGCGCATCAGAGAAGTTTGGGATACATTCGACCAGCGGATTAGGCATTCGGGATCATTCTCTCGTGAAAAAAGGATATGGGGTATTATACCCAATTGGGAGCCTTTTGAGCGGTTCTTGGGGAGTTGCCGTGGTACCACGGCAACTCCTGGCGAGCCTTTCAGGGTAAACGCATCATGGATTTCTTTTTCTTAAAACCTCGTGTCTTTTCGCAATATTTCAGGTATTTCCCCCACCCTACCTGCTACGCGACCCGGCCACCAAGATATTGGATCAGCCAGGCACTTTGCCGGGGGAGGGAAAGAATTCTGCAAAAGTGAGGGGCTGAAAGCCCCTCACTTTTGCAGAATCTTTCCTCCCTC
>JAFGLU010000029.1 GCA_016927865.1 Anaerolineaceae bacterium | reverse complement strand
TGGCTCAGTGGAACCTGGCAGTCTTTATGTCAGGCCCGTTCCGCTCTTCCCTTGGGCATCTGACATCTTTTGCGTGCACACGTGGAGGGTAGTTACGGTTAAGAACTACTCACACAGAGGTGATAGGAAATCCGAATTTGAGGGTTGTTTGGGCGCGAAGCGCCCAAACAACCCTCAAATTCGGGATACTCCACCAACTTCGATGAGTAGATACCAGTTAAGTTATCCACGAACCAGCAATAATTATTATCATAAAATTCATAAAAAGTTGACTTACTGAATCCGGCGTGTTATAATATGCGCATAATTATAACCCAGGTGAAGTTAGTTTTCTGTGAACCAACCACGCTATCCACTCCGAATTAATGTCGGCTTTTTGCTGAATCAGCCCATCGGTTATAACCGCGAGATTCATTTCGATTGTCCTCAAATCCAACTAGATGAAGAATTCAGCGTTCAAAATCTCACTGGCATGGCCCGCGTCAACCGGACACCGCAGGGGATTCTCCTGCAGGCTGAATTTGAGTGCCAGGTGGATGTAGAATGCGTGCGCTGCCTCAAAACCGCCCAACAGACGCTAAACACCCAATTTGACGAACTATATGCTTTCGATGAACGAACGCTTACCGAATCCGGACTACTCCTCCCCGAAGATGGCACCATTGACCTGGCGCCGCTGGCTCGTGAATATCTGCTTCTGGAAGTCCCCATCTCCCCGGTATGCAAGGCTGATTGCAAAGGATTATGCCCGGAGTGCGGGGAAGATCTTAACCTTACCGTGTGTGAGCATACTGTAACTGCTCCTTAGCCAACCCGCCGGATTTTGTCATAGAGGAGGGCGGACTTGACTGCTCCCGGCCGACGCAATCGACATTCCACAGAAATCTTGAGTATGCTGCTGGAAAAGGCAGACGTTCAAGGTTACCTGACAACTGAAGATCTGATGGAAGCCTACCCCAACGTGTCGGAAGATCGCGAGCGATTGGAAGCCATTCTGGTTGCCCTTCGCCGGCGCGGGGTAGATATCCTTGACCAGGAAGACGAAGGTTCATTCGACGAAATGGATGACGGGCTGGAAGACGGCCCCACCATCCAGGCCGATCTCAGCCGCATCTCCACGGATGATATCGTCGGATTGTACCTAAAAGAAATGTCTCGTGTTCCGTTGCTTTCTGGCGAGGAAGAGTTAGGCCTGGCAAAGCGCATCGAATCGGGCAAGGGCGCCAAGCGGGAATTGAATCGCTCCAACGGCAGCACTCCTGCTGCACGGCGCGCCGACCTGGAAGCGCTGATCAACGACGGCACCCTGGCTCGCGAACACCTCATCAAAGCCAACACCCGTTTGGTGGTCAGCATCGCCAAGCGCTACATCGGGCGAGGGGTGCCTTTCCTTGACTTAATCCAAGAGGGCAACCTGGGCTTGATGAAAGCTGTTGAAAAGTACGAATACCAGCGCGGTTTCCGCTTCTCAACATACGCCACCTGGTGGATCCGCCAGACCATCACCCGCTCCATTGCCGATCAGGGCCGCACCATCCGCGTGCCGGTGCACATGGTGGACCGCATCCGCCAACTTTATCGCACAACCCACGAGATGGAGCAGCGCCTGGGCCGCCAACCCACCCACGAAGAACTAGCCGAAGCCATTGGGGTTAAATCCAACAAAATCGATTGGATGATGCGTGTTTCCTGGCTGCCACTCTCGCTGGAAAGTCCTATCAATGACGACGAAGAAGACTCGGAGTTGGGCATGTTCGTGGAGGACCAGGTGACTCCTTCACCTGCCCAGAGTACCTACACCAGCCTGCTCCGCGAAAAAGTCCAAGAGGTGCTGGAAACACTGCCCCCGCGCGAGGCGCGCATCCTGCGCCTGCGCTTTGGACTGGAGAACGGGCGCTCCTACACACTGGAAGAAGTAGGCCAAAAATTCGGCCTCACCCGCGAGCGCATCCGCCAAATTGAAAGCAAAGCCCTGCGCCGCTTGCGCCACCCGCGCCGCGCTCGGCAACTCAAAGACTACCTTTCATGACCCCTTCTTCAACAATCCGCCAGTCCTTCGCCTGGTGGTGCGTCAGCCAGGCAGTTCAAGACGCCCCTGCCTTTCTGCGCGCTGCCCGTCAGATTGGCTATCAAGGCGTAGAACTGCTACCGCATGAGCTTTGGAACACGGCGCGCGATGCTGGACTGGTAATTGCCAGCGAATCGGTAGGCTCGCTCACCGATGGGCTCAACCGCCGCGCCAATCATCCAATGATCGAAGATGAAGTAAGCCAAAAGCTGACCCTGGCTCAACAGTACAGCATTCTTAACCTGATTGTTTTCTCGGGCAACCGGGCCGGGTTGGATGACGAATCCGGGTTGGAAGCCACCGTTGAAGGGCTGCGAAAGCTGGCCCCTGCCGCCGAAGCCGCCGGTGTGAATCTGGTCATCGAGCTACTCAACTCCAAAGTGGATCATCCCGATTATCAGTGCGATCATACCGCCTGGGCCGTGAGCGCTGTGGAACAGGTTGCCTCGCCGCGGGTGAAAATCCTTTACGATATCTACCACATGCAGATCATGGAAGGCGACCTCATCCGCACCATCCGAGCACATGCCCGTCATTTTGGGCATGTGCACACCGCCGGCAACCCCGGACGCAGTGACCCAGACGAGACGCAAGAGCTTAACTACCCGGCTATCCTTGGCGCGCTCAAAGATAGCGGCTACAACGGCTTCGTTGGGCACGAGTTTGTGCCCAAACGCGACCCGTTGAAGGCGCTGCAGAAAGCCTATGAACTTTGCCGGTAAAAGCGCTTATGGCTCCCAAAACGGCTTGACCACCTGGAACAAATCGATTTCACAATGAACATGTTGGTCGTCGATCAAGGTATACGTTCCTAGCGCCACCCGGCTTCCGTCCGGCGACCAATAAGGCCCCCACCAGAAGCTTCCAAAACGCTGCGGCTGGGCTCCAGCTTCAGCGATATAGTACACATCAGGTGCAGTTGCTCCGGCTTGCAAATTGCGGAAGAACAGAGGATACCCGCTGACGGTGGGCGACCAGGTGGCGCCGGAAATATTTTCCATCTCCTGAGTGCCTTCCAAAAGGTGCGCCTCGCTGCCGTCGGGTCGGAACATCCACAACCCGCCATCTTGCGATGGAGTTGCCAGCCATTGACCGTCCGGGCTCCACGCCACATGCTCGGAATAACCTTTTTGCGCCCCTGCAAAAATCATCTTCGCATCTGAGCCGTCTGCGTTCATAATCCATACATCACCCGTCCCGCCGTATGTTTCGGCAGAGACGTAAACTATCTGCTGCGAATCGGGCGACCATGTCTGGCGCGAATTAAAACTGTTCTGCGCAAAGGTCAACTGCGTCAATTCGCTGCCGTCGGCTCGCATTTTGAACAGATTAAGCCGCGCTGGACCTTGCAATAGCACCTTAGCCAGCCCAGGCTTGCCCATCCCTGCAACCAAAGATTGGTCGGCATAGAATGCAAACCATTCCCCATCTGGCGACCAATAAGGCGCACCCAAATAACCGTTCCCTCCGCTAACGCAGATTGCATCCGCCCCAGGCTGTGCTTCCACACATATCTGCCTCCCGTTGTCATACATGATATATGCGATTTGTGTCCCTTTGGGGCTATTGGTTAAATGGCCAAACGATTCGGGCACATCCAGGCGAGTCTGCTCGCCCGTAGATACATTGACCTGTAACGCCTCAGAGAACTGTGCACCATCCGGAAAACTTCCCAACATCATGCTGCTGCTATCTGCAGTCCAGGAAAACCCCCAATATTTTCCATCCTGACTGAGGATGGTAGGATGATTGATGAGAGGTAGGATGGCTTGCAACTGCTGCCCCTGCGCCATCCCCCAGGCAAACACCTCCCGGAGAGAAATAGGCCCCGGCTCTGAGGGCGCGCCTCCTGGCAAAACGGTTGATTCCAGACCTGCGCCTACGCCAACAGTCACGCCCGCCCCGGTCACATCCACAAGGCCTTCGCGTGTTGTAACCACCGTTTTGCCGTCTTCGTCCACGCGAACACTGAAGCGCGTTCCGCGCACCGAAGCTACCGCCGCCGGAGTCTCGATCTCCAGTTCTGTACCCGGTTCTAGCCCTTCCACATTCAACCACATTTGGCCTTCACTCAGGTTGATCCGCAAGGCGTTATCATCGGCCTGCGTAAAACTGAACACGGTTTCTGGCGCTACCCGAATCCACTCATCGTCCAATTGCAAACGCGAGGTTGATTCCGCTTTGGCCCACACCTCACCGCCCAGATAAATGGTCATTTCGCTCAGGGCATCTTCCCAATCTTCTCCGGGGAGCGCATGAGCGCTGACTTGATTGACTACATCCACCACCACCGCCCGCGGGCCGGTTGGGGTTGGCGCACTGGTTGGTGCTGAGACGGGTGCTGCCGTTACGCCAGGCGAACCCTCTTCAACTGGCGCGCTGGATTCATCTGCCAATGTTGGCGCTTCCAACTCAACCTGACCGCCACCCGCGCAGGACGTTAACAACAGGCAGCCAACACACATCCACCCCAGAACGATTCTTATATGTTTCATAATTACTCTCGCCTCCCCAAAATTCGCACCACCCGGATTTCATCTGCCTTTCCGCGCGCAGCAAAGGAGGGCAGGTTCTCCTGTGCGTTTATTTGTGCGCGAACCTGTTCGTAAAGCTCCCAGCCAGCCAGGATGGTCACCGTCTCTGGCACCCTGCTGCCCGTTGGGAGCGAAAGACCCATGACTTCTTTGCACAACCCCTCGATGCGCGATGCAGTGTTGGCTGCATCACCAATAATGGCATAATCAACCCGGCGGCCCTGCCCAATGATGGCATCCACCAGCAACCCAGACTGCATACCAATGCCCATGCGCAAAGGGCCTTCTTCGGCAAGCGGCCATTGAGACTGCAAATCTTGGGCAGCCTGGGCCATACGCAAGGCGGCATGAATGCAGCGTAGAGCTGCATCAGGCATGGGCTCGGGCATACCAAACATCACCAGCAGGCCGTCGCCAAACACCCGGTAAATGACCCCACCCTCGGCATAGATGGCCTCGGTCATGGCGTCCAGGTAGGCGCCCAAAAAGCGCACCATCTCGGCGCTGCGCTTTTGTTGCAAGAGCGTTTCGGTGGCATGGGTGAAGCCGCGCACATCGGCAAACATGACCGCAGCCTGCTTGGCTGGTCGATCAGGGCGTTGTAAATCTTCCCAATGGCCCATCACCGCATCCAGCCGTTCAGCCGACATCATACCCGAAAAACGCCGCCGCAACATTCGCTTATCCTGTTCTGCAAAAATCATCCGCTCAGCTTGGGCCGCTCCACCTACTCCCAGCAAGCTCACCAGCAGCGCAGCCTGCGGTAAAAGGAAATCGGCCCAGGTGAATAACCCCAGACCCAAGCCCAGAATCAATAGCCCCGCCAGCGGAAGCGAAGACACGCTCCAACCGGGGCGCTTCCAATTGGACAGTGCCAGCGACAGACAGCCTGCCACAGCCACCAACGCAACGCTACCCCAGGCGGGGAGAGCACGCAGCCAATCGCCTGCGATCAGCGTGTCGATGCCATTGGCCATCAACTCCACGCCGGGCAGGCGCTTGCGTAAAGCAAACGGCGTTGCGTGGCGATCTTGCTCTGTCTGCGTTGAATAACCCACCAGGACGATCTTATCCTTGAGAGCGCCTTCGTCCAGCGTACCTTGCCACACATCGATCATAGAAATCGTCTCAAAGGTGTGCTCGGGCCCGCGGAAATTAATCCACAACGAGCCACCCTCTGCCAAGTCAGCTTTTTTGACCGTCACAGCCTCGCCCCGGTAAAGGGTGGCTGCCGCCAGGGGCAAGGAAGGTAACGTGGATTGCCCGTCTTGATTCCAGGTAAAGAGCAGCGTCATCCGCCGCACAACGCCATCCGCATCTGCCGGCAAGCTGGTAACGGCGACCGCCGTGGCAGCCTGGGCCAGCGCATCCACCGGTGCTACCTGGGTGACCAGGCGCACCTCGCCCTGGCCTTCCTGTTCGCGCAGGGCCGCCAGCAGAGTGGGCGGGGCTTCGGCCAGGGCAGCCGCCAGGGCTGCATCCCCACCCGCGTCCCAGCCTGATGTGTCAAAGATCACATCCAGGGCGATCAAACGTGGTTCTTGCGCCGAAATTTTCGAAATCAGTTCAGCCCAACGCGCGCGCGGCCATGTACGGATGTTCTCTCCCTGTAAATCACCCAGCATCTGGAAGGAGGTTTCGTCCAGAGCCACAATCACGATGGGGGCGGTGGGCACCCGCTGCCCTCGCAAAGCAAACCGGGCATCCACCAGCCAACTCTCCGGTCGGGACACCCAACCGGGCAGAAAGGACTGTAGCAAGGTGAATGCAAGGATTATGGACCCTGGCAATACCCACCGCAGTGGTCGACGTTCGGGAAACAGGTGCTTCAAAATCATTAAAGATATTCTATATCTTTATCCACCTGCTTGTTCTTCACAAAAAAGTAAGGAACTGACTCCTTGTGAATTACCGAGAGAACCAAAGAAATACTCGATTAACTCGAATGCAATGACTCTGACAAAGGTGAAACAGACCCGGCCAGGTATTCCAGTACCTGTTTGCGAATTTGGTCCCGTACCAGCCAGAAAGCCGCTAGCTTTTCCTCCAGGCTGCCTTCCACTTTGGCCGGGTCGCTGAAGCCGATATGTACGCGCTTGCCGGGGCCTAGCCAAACCGGGCAGTTTTCAGCCGCGTCATCGCACACCGTCACCACCAGGTCGAAGACCCGCCCGCGGAACTCTTCGGTAGATTTAGATCGCCCCGTATGCTGGATGCCGATTTCGGCCAACGCCTGCAAGGCCAGCGGGTGTACGTAGCCGGAGGGCTGCGTCCCGGCACTGACGGCCTGCCAGGATTCGCCCAGGAAACGATTCACCATTGCCTCAGCCATTTGGCTGCGGCAGGAGTTGCCGGTACACAGAATTAAAACAGTATTCTTAGTCATGGGTATCATGATAACAAAATCCCAGCGCTGGCTCCACCCTCCAGCCCTGATTTAACAAACCCTTAACCCCTGACAGCCCAAAATACAGGGCCTACTACGGCAACTCATGGAGAACCAAACCACTGGACGGAAAATTCAAACCGGTATAAGATTATTTCGGAAAGCATAGGCTTCCACTGACGCCCAACTTACCCTAAAACTGGAGGATAGCTCATGCCCAACAAAGTCATTACTTTTGGTGAAATCATGCTACGCCTGGCCCCGCCCGGCTTCCTGCGCATTGCTCAGGCCCAGACCTTTGACATCGAATTCGGCGGCGGCGAAGCCAACGTGGCCGTCTCGCTGGCCGGGTTTGGCGAGCGCGCTGCCTTTGTCACCCGCCTGCCCAATAATGATTTAGGAGACAAGTGCATCGGGGTGCTGCGCATGCACAACGTGGACACCAGCGAGATTGCGCGTGGGGGCGAGCGCATTGGCATCTACTTCCTGGAAGCCGGCGCAGCGCAGCGCGGCAGCAAGGTGATCTACGACCGGGCCAACTCTTCTGCTGCCACCATCCAGCGCGGCATGGTCGATTGGGATAAGGTTTTTGCCGGAGCCGATTGGTTCCATTGGACCGGGATCACCCCCGCCATCTCGGCTTCGGCGGCGGAAGTTTGTCTGGAAGCCGCCCAGGCTGCCCGTAAAGCGGGTGTAACCATCTCGTGCGACCTGAACTACCGCGCCAAGCTGTGGAAGTGGGGTAAGCCCGCCGGCGAGGTGATGCAGGAATTGGTTTCTTTGGCCGATGTGGCCATTGGCAACGAGGAAGACGCCGAGAAGGTCTTTGGCATCAAAGCCCCCGAAACCGACGTGACCAAGGGCCAGGTGAGCGCCGATCATTACCGCTACGTGACCGGCGAACTGGCCAGGCGCTTCCCCAACCTCAAGCACATCGCCATCACCCTGCGCGGGTCGATCTCGGCCAGCCACAATACCTGGTCGGGGGTGCTGTGGTCGCAGGGCAGCTTCTTTGAGGGCCTGAGCTTTGACATCGTTCCCATCGTTGACCGGGTGGGCGGTGGCGATTCCTTCGCGGCTGGCCTCATTTATGGGCTCCGCCATTACGACTCGCCACAGGATGCGCTCAACTTTGCCATTTGCGCCTCTTGCCTCAAGCACAGCATCCTGGGCGACTTTAACTACGTCTCTCTGGACGAGGTAAAAAAGCTGATGAAAGGCGACGCCTCGGGGCGGGTGGCACGCTAATTGCCCCACAACGGGCGGCGGTAGCGGCGTGGCAGCAGCACCAGAAGCGCGGTCGTTAGCACTGCCGTCATGATAAATTCCACGGTCAAAGCGCGAGCTATTTCGGCATATGCCGGTCCAAAGGGGATTTTTTCGGCATGGTACAGGTTGTAGGTCAGGAAATAGGTTGGAATCAATAAGCCAAAATAATACACCGCGATGCTGAGGATCCACAACACTGCAAAACGAAACGTGCTTTTTCGCAGCACTTTGAAAAGCTGTAAATAGATAACTGCCAGGACTGCCCCGGAGACTACGTGCGTCACGATACTTGCCAGGACCGTATCCCGCTGCTCTTCTCCGAATCCTGCCAGGATTCCAACCAGCAACGACCCTACTGGGCCGCTAAGCGCAGCCCCCAGGGTCACCAATACCTCGCGCAGATCGGTGACAATATCCGTTCCAGGGATAGGAATGGTGATTTTTAGGATCACGAGTGCCAGCGCGATGAGCCCGGCGCCCCCCGCCACCAGCAGCCCCTGGCCCGTGACCCATCGGAAAGAATTCCGAGGCTGGTTTTCCTGCTGCTGCACAAGATTATTGTTCATCGACCTCCCCTCGCCGGCAGTTGAAAGTTATGCCAGTTCCTACAGGCCAATTACCGTGGCAGATATCTTCTCGCTCAAGGAGCGTATCAATTACCCCCACAAAGGGCGGCGGTAGCGGCGCGGCGAAACCACCATGACCGCGGTGGTGATGAACATCGTCCCTACAGCCTCCCAAAGCGCACCGCGGGCGATCGTAGCATAGACCGGCCAAAAATCGTAAGGTTCGGGATGATAAAGATTATGCGTTAAAATAAAGATTGGCATCAATATCGCGTAGAAATAGGCGGCAACACTGATGGTCCACAAAACAGAAAACCGAAACGTACTTCGATGCAGCAAGCGCGTCAGGTGCCGGTATGCCAGACTGATGCACACACCTGCCAGGCTATGCGATATGATGCTGGCCAGCGCATTGCCTCCTGGTACCGCCGCCCCCGCCAGCACGCCCACCAGGATCGCTCCAATCGGCCCCGAGATGGCTGCGCCCAGAATGACCACCACTTCTCGAGGATCGGTGATCACGTTCAAGCCGGGAATGGGCACAGTAATTTCCAAGATGACAAAGGTAAACGCCACCAGGCCAGCCACGGCGGCTATGCTGAGGCCCCATATCGTTGCCCAGCGAAAGGACTTCGCTGCGATGTTTTCCTGCTGCTCGTTTGGATGGTCGCTCATTGGTCTCCCTGTCAGGGTTGAAAGCGTCCCAATTTATTTGGCGCAGCAACACTAATGTAATAGTATATTACCCTGATTCAGGGTAAATCGTATCCCTCAATCTCTATAGACTTTTTGTGACTGTCCGAGATTCTGGACTGGAGCGACGATGAACAATTGGCCAACGGATCCTCATGATATCCGCGTGCTGCGCGGGCTGCTACAGCGCAAGCGCGAACTGCCTCAAGACCCGCTGATGACAGAGCGCGCCGCATTGTGGACGGACCACGCCTCGCTGCACAGCCCCAGGCCGATGATCCTGGCGGAGACAGGCGGCGTGTTGGACGAACTCGTCCCGCTTTCCAGCCTGCAGTGCCGCGAGGAGTGGGCCCGGCGCATGGAGCGCGACCTGCGTGAGCAAATTTTTCGGGCCGAGCAAGTGCAAGACGATTGGGTCTTGCGGCCCTTCATCGACTATCAGTGGTTCGTAGAAATTGGCAACTTTGGCGTAGAGACCGAACTGGTGCGCGGGCAAAACGACGGCAAGCTGGGCAGCTACCATTGGGACGCCCCCATTCAAGACCTGGACCGCGACTTTGGCAAGCTGCATTTCCGCAGCCTGTCGGTAGACCGCGAGCGCACGCTGGCCTGGAAAGCCCATCTGGAAGAGCATTTTGGCGACATTCTGCCCACGCGCAGGCGCGGCTTCCACTGGTGGACGGCGGGCCTAACCTGGTCAGCCATCAACCTGGTGGGGTTGGAGTCGTTCATGCTGGGCATGCACGACAACCCCGCCGGAATCCACCGCCTGATGGCTTTTTTGCGCGACGACTTTCAGCACTTGCTCGACTGGTTTGAGAGCGAAGAACTGATTTCGTTCAACAACGAGGACGACTATGTAGGCTCGGGCGGCATCGGTTACACACGCGAGCTTCCCGGCGGCGATGGTCCCGCCAGGGTGAAAGACTTGTGGGGTTTATCTGAATCACAGGAGACAGTGGGGGTCTCGCCGCGCATGTTTGAGGAATTTGTCTTTCCCTATCAGGAACCGCTGGCCCGGCGCTTTGGCTTGTTATATTACGGCTGCTGCGAGCCGCTGCATAAGCGTATCCATATCATCAAACGCCTGCCGAATCTGCGGCGCGTCTCCGTCTCGCCGTGGTGCGATCAAGAGGTCATGGTCAATGAGGTGGGCGCATCGGTGATTCACTGCCGCAAGCCCAATCCCACCCTAATCAGCACCGCAGTTTTCGACGAAGCCGCCATCCGCGCCGATTTACGCCGCACGCTGGAAATCTGCCAGGGCGTACCGCTCGAGCTGGTGATGAAGGACGTGCATACCCTCAACGATCAGCCCGAGCGGCTGGGTCGCTGGGTAACGCTGGCGCGAGAGGAGTGCGAAAAGTTTAGTTAGCGCCTGCCCGTTCCACCATCTGTTTAGCGGGCATGACCATGTTCTTAATCATGCTCTTTTGGAACCAGCGCTTGACCGGCGGAATGCGCAGCAAGGGCGCGCCAAACGTATTTAGCATCACCACGCCGAACTGGCGCTGCGGGAAGGTTTTGAAAGTTCCCAGGCGGCGGTAGGCCCGGTAATCCGCCTGGAACACAGCCCGCAGGCGGCCCCAGATGTCGTCACGGAAGACTTTCATGCCACCCACGCCCAGGAAGGTAGCCGGGCGGGTGGATTTTTCCAACGCCGCCGCCGTAATATTCGCGGCCAGTTGATCGAGGAGCGCGTCCAAATCAACCGGGGAGCCAACCTCGTCGCTGACCACACCCACCAGTTGAATATCCATTACTTCGGCGTATCCCTGGAGAAGCTCATGCAAATTTTCCTGGCGGCTGAACGGGCCGGAGAGAACAAAGGCCATGTGTTTTCCGCGCAACACGGGGGTGTGGGTGTTAAAGAACGAGCGATCGAAGAAAGTTTTCCAACGCGCTGAGAGATAACGGTCGTGGATTGCGCCAAGGTAGATGAGCACATCGGATGTCATAATCGTCGAGCGGTAAAACTCGATGTAGCCGTCCTTGCCTTCAAAAACGCATTCGTTATCCATGCCGCAGTGGATGCAGCCCTGGCAGCCCGCCTTGATATCCACCTCGCGCAGATTGACAAAACGCACCTCGCCTTTGAGCGAATCCCGCAAGCGCTGGGCCATGCTCAGAATGTTGGCTTGCCCCGGCTCGCCGTCGTACAAGATGACGGTCTTCTTGCCACCCAGATCTTTCGGGCTGTTCACCGGGCCGGGCTGATAGCTCCAGGGCTGCCAGGTCACCGGCGCGTATTTGCGCTGGGTGGGTGCGCCAGTCTCCAGGGCCGCCAGGAAGCGCCTGCCGAATCCCTCCAACTGCTTGCGCCCTTCCAGATTGAACAGGTCGGACATATCCGGCGAGAAGGATTCCACGAAGCGCATTCCCAAATCGTCGCATATGCCGTGGATGTAATTGTGGGCGGTATTATCGAAAAAGTGGATGGAAGTAGAAATGGCCGCCGTGTACTTTCCGGCAAAAGCGTCTTGCACGCCGCGCTCAAAGATCAACTCGATGAAACGTTTGTAATGCCCATGCACCAGCATGTAATACAACGGGAAAGACCAGATGACTGCGTCGGCCTGGCGGATTTTCTCGATAGTTTCGGCAAACGCGGCGGGGTCTTGCTCGATGCGCCGGATGCGCTGGGCCACGTGCAGCGCTTCAAACTGGTGTTGGGAGTGAAGTTTGGCGAGATAGTTGACGTACTGCAAGGTACCGCTGTTGTCGCCTTTCGGACTACCATTCAGAACAATGATTTTCATGGGAACTTCCTTTCTTATTTACACTTCTTATATGTAACAATTGACATATTTTCAACAAAAAAAAGAGCGCTTTACAACGACTGGACGGTTTGAATTGTCTCGCTCAGCCAATCGAGATAGGCTTGCTCATAGCGCATCCCCATCTTGAGGGTCGCCATCCAGAAAACCGAATCGCGCTGCAAACTGGGGAGGGGCAGGCACTTGGCCTGTTCTTCCATTTCTTGCTGCATTTTCCGGTATTCCGCCAGTTTCTGCTGGTGGATCTCGCGCTGCACGGTCAGCTCAGCCAGGATACTCTCATTGGAGCGCTGCCCAGAGAAAAACAAACGCACCAGCAATTCCTCTTTGACCGAAACCGCTTCGGTCAGCGGGCGGCTCAACCACACGCTCAGCATTTCCCGTCCCTGCTCGGTAATCGTATAAGTGCGCCGGTCCGGCTGACCTTCGCCCATCACAAACTGCGAGGTCACCAGCCCATCTTTCTCCATCTGCCGCAGCGTAGTGTAAATCTGGCTGTGATAAGCATGCCAGAAGTGCCCGGTGGAATGATCAAGCGCGCGCTTAAGATCATAACCGGTCATGGGCTGATAGTTGAGAAATCCAAGCAGGATGTACTGGATCATACAGCCATTATATAATCAAAGAATTATATGTCAATAATGACATATGTCACTTTACCCGGTGCCCACCAAAACCAGCCCGACAAACAACACTCCCAGCCCTACCAACTTGGGCGCATACTTCGGCTCTTTGAGCAGTTGGATACCCAACAGCGTGCCCAGCAGGATGCTGGTCTGGCGGAAGGCCACCACGTAACTGACGTTGCGCACAAAAGCCATGGCGATCAACACCAGCGTATACGCCAGGGTGATTCCCAACCCTGCCAGGGCAGGCAGGCCCAAACCGCCTCTCAGCACCTGGCGCAGCTCGCCCCGCCCACTGCAGCTTGATAGAACAATGCCTGCCGTCCAAAAGCTAGAGGTAAGCCCCTCGAAGAACACATACACCAGGGTCACCGCCGGCCCCGACACGCTCAACTCGGGTGATGCGCGCAGCAGGCGCAGGGCGTGGTCATCGATGATGGAGTAGCCGGTGGTACCCACAGCCGCTACCAGCGCCCACAAGCTGGCCAGGTTGATGTAATTCTGTAAACGCCAATCTGAGAAGCGGCGCATGGGCAACAAAACGCCTCCCGCCGCCACCAGCAGAATGCCAATCAGGGCCTGCGCGCTGATCTGCTCAGAGCGGCCCAGCAGCAGGTTGACCAGCGTGACCAAAATAACCGACAAGGAGCGCGCCAGGGGATAGGATACCGACATATCCCCGTTACGGTAAGCCCCCGCCAGCCCGCGGTAATAAATCGCCTGGAAAACCCCCGTTATCACCAGCCAACCCCATGTCACCGGGGTGAAGGCCTCCAGCCCGCGCCACACAAAGATCAGCGGCACAGCCAGGTACAACGTTCCAAAGGAACCCGCCACCAGCAAGAAAGCCGCGCTGGGGCTGCGCTTGTTGAGAAAATTCCACCCGGCGTGCGTTCCGGCGGCGGCTAACAGGATCAGCGCGGCAGTGAGGGTCAAGCCACGCCCCACAACTTCCGGTAAAGCCGGTCCACCTGCCCTTGTAGGCGGGCCAGCGCCTCTGTCGCGCCGTGCTCCCCAGCCAGATAGGCCAGCATGGCCCGACCCTCCGGCTCACACAATTCGTCGTGCAGCGGGAACACCTCCCGCAGCAGGAACTGGGCATACTGTGCCAGGCGCAGGGGACCATGAGCGCGCGGAAAGTGGCCGGGAGGGGCCTCAACGGCCACCGAGTACAATTCCTTGATCGAGCCAACCAAATCGGGCAGTTCCAACGAAGGCGAAAACACGATCGTGTAAAACCAGCCGAACAGGTTTTCATTGAACACGCCGTGGCTGTCGCTGGCACCCACGATGGGAATGCGCCGCCCCCGACTGCGTTCTTCCTGATAGCGAGCCACCTGCAGGGTATTGGATTCAAATTCGTGGGGATGGTAACCGCCAATCAACTCCAGCGCATCAAAAGGCTGGTGCTCGAAGAGCAGATCGGTGAGAGTTATGGGCACATCCAGGCGGTTCCGGTAAATCCAATAGGGATGGCAAAAGATGGCCAGGCCGCCACCCGAACGAATCTGGTCAAAGGTCCACAGGCAGGAAGCCAGGGTGTAGCGGTCCAAATCCTCCGGAAGGCCCTGCAGGCGGGACGCCAGCGCGCCCACCTCGGCAAAGTAGGCTTCCTCGGCGAAGCGGGCATTGACGCTGAAACTGCCCCCAAAGTTGACCATGTGCACCGGGTTGTCGGGCGGGTGGACTTCTTCGCCAGGGAACAGGCGCAGATCGATGGGCAACCCGGCGAAAGCCTGGATGGCCTCCAGCGAGGGGGCGTACTGGAAGTGGTCGGTGATGGCGGCAAAATCCAGTCCGATGCGGCGGCAAGAAGCCGCCACGAAAGCAGGCGCCTCTTTGCCGTCAGAGGAAGTGGTGTGCATGTGGGTGTCACCCTTGTAGGGCCGCCGGGTGAACAAATCCTCGTTCAGGGCGTACAGGTGGAACTCGGCAAAGGGCTGATATTCCTCTCCCCGGTAGAGCAAGATGGCGTATTCCTGCTCGATGGGGAATGCCACCCGTACGCTCAGCGCCTCGCGTGTAAGGGTGACCGGAGCAATAGGGAGATCAACCTTGCGGGTCTGTCCGGGTAAGCCCTCCACGGGGGCAACCACAACCCTCAGCCCTGGGAGGCTGTCCAGGCGCGCGTGAGCGTACAATGGGCGAATGGTAATCTCGGTTTCTGTCCCGGCTGGGACGATGAGTGGGGTGACATCGTAGAAGCGGGTCTCTTTGCGCATGGGGAGTCCTCCTGAGGGAGGATTATACTCCGGGGGAGGGAGTAATCCGCGAATGAACAAAGCCAACCACGAATAGAAAACGAATAAACGAATTCAACCGGCCTCTATTCGTTCATTCGTTTCTTCATTCATGGAAGGTCTCTTTTCTTCCTTGCCATGCTATACTCAAGGGCAAACTCATTCAACAGATTTTTGCAGGGTATGATGTGCTAAAGTGGAGACGGTATGCCAGAACTGGTAACAGATGCAACCAACAACCAGTTAACTTATCAAGTCATTGGCGCAGCGATGGCGGTTCACAACCAACTTGGCCCCGGTTTCAAAGAAGAGGTATATGAGAAAGCCCTTTGGGTTGAATTAAATCAACGGGGAATTGCAGCGGAGCGTCAGGTCCAGATTTCTGTTGAACATTGTGGGGAAAATGTGGGAGTGTTTTACCTGGATGTTTTAGCCGAAAACACTGTAGTGATCGAGGTCAAAGCATTCAGCCATCAACTGACAAACGATGAACTGGCACAGGTGATCAATTACCTTAAGGCTTCCGGTTTACCTGTTGGGCTGCTTTTCAATTTCGGCAGGCGAGCATTACAATACCATCGGGTTTTTCCACCCAAATCTCCTGGAAACATCCAACGTATTGGGCGAGACAATGCTCACCGGAGTGACATAGAAACCAACCACGAATAGAGAACGAATAAACGAGTTCAACCGGCCTCTATTCGTTCATTCGTTTCTTCATTCGTGGAAGGACCAACAAGAAATTTTTCCAAGTGACAAACAGATTTGAAGTTCGCGGTAAAAAATTCTTCCAAAAAACCATTGACTCATCCCCTACCTCCGTGGTAAACTTTTTTTGTTAGATGTTTTTAATCTTTTGAAAGGAGTCGCGCTCAATGATCAAGGCTGGCGTCGTTTTTCTAATCGCTCGTTCTGCCGCTGTCCCCGGAGTTTCCTTGTCTGAGTGCGCCTACTGATCGTCTAGCTACACGCAACGTTTCGGCCACGGCGCTCTCCCGCCCGTGGCTTTTTGTTTTCATCCAGGCCACCGGCGTCCGCACCGTGGCCGTTTTTCTTTAACAACTGATTCGTCAACGCGCCCAAGCAATTGCCTGCCAGGGCAGGCAATTGCTTCGCCCTGGCCTACCAGGGTTGCAATGACTTTCGATGATGGAGTTTGACATGTCTATTCTTACCGCTAACAACCTGGGAGTTTCCTTTGGAGCCTTCGACCTGTTCCGAGGCATTTCCGTTACCATTCCGAACGACGGCAAGATCGGTTTAATCGGTCCCAACGGCATCGGCAAAACCACCCTGCTGCTCATTCTGGCGGGCATCAACCAACCCACCACCGGTCAGGTGAACCTGGCTCGTGGGCGGCGCATCGGCTATCTGCGCCAGGAGGCCGTCGAGGCCTTTGGCAACCGCGAAAACACCGTCCACAACGAAATGCTGTCGGTCTTCACCGATCTGCTCGCCCGTCAGGAGCGCCTCAACGAGATGGAAGAGCGCATGGCCTCTGGCGACTACTCGGACGAACTGCTCGAGAAATACGGCGAAGCGCAGGAAGCCTTCGAGCGCGACGGCGGTTACGAATTCGACCTGCGCATCCAGCAAACCCTCAACGGCCTGGGGTTGGGCAAAGCACACTGGGACATGCCCCTCAACCACCTCAGCGGCGGGCAGAAAACCCGCGCGCTGCTGGCTCGCCTGCTGCTAGAAAAGCCCGACCTGCTCATGCTGGACGAACCCACCAACCACCTCGACATCGAGGCGGTGGAATGGCTGGAACGACTCCTGGCTACCTGGGAAGGCGCTGTGCTGATCGTGTCGCACGACCGTTTCTTCCTCGACAACACCGTCAACACCATTTGGGACATGTCTCCCAACGGCATCGAGATCTACTCGGGGAACTACAGCGCCTACCTCACCCAACGGCAGGCGCGCTGGGAGTATTATGAGCGCATTTTTGAGGAAGAAAAGACCCGCCTGCTCAACGAGGTGGACTATGTGCAGCGCAACTGGGTGCGCGACAGCACGCACGCCCAGGCCCTGGGCCGCCTGCGCCGCCTGACCCGCGACCTGACCATTGTGGAAAACTTCGGCATCATGGCCCTGCGCAACGGCACCCCCTGGATCAAGTGGACCAAGCTGTACGGCTTAAAAGAACCCCCACCGCTGGATGTGATCGACGCCATCCGCAAGGTCAACGCTATCTCCATGCCCTCGGGCCGCCCGCTGGCCATTCGCCCGCGCTTGAGTATGACCAACACCAGCGGCACGCTGGTGATTCGCGCACAAGACGTCACTGTGGGTTACCCCGGCAACCCGCTGTTTGAGATCAAGCAGTTGGAGCTGCGCCGCGGCGAATGCGCCGCCCTCATCGGTCCCAACGGCAGCGGCAAGACCACTTTCCTCAAGGTGCTGCTCGGGCAGATGGAGCCTCTCGCAGGTCAGATGAACATGGGCGCCAGCCTGAAAATTGGCTACTTCGCCCAGGCTCAAGACGCGCTGCGCGGCAGCCACAACATCCTGGACGAGCTGGATCGGCACAAAGAGATGGACGCCGAAAAGGCCCGCAGCCACCTGGCCCAATACCTATTCCGCGGCGAGGATGTCTTCAAACCCCTCGACGCCCTCAGCGGCGGTGAGCGCGCCCGGCTGGCCCTGGCCATCCTGGCGCTAGAAGGCTACAACCTGCTCTTACTGGACGAGCCCACCAACCACCTCGACATTTCCGCCCGCGAGGCTCTCCAAGATGTGCTGGATAACTATTCGGGCACCATTTTGCTCGTCTCGCACGACCGTTACCTGATCGACCAGTTGGCTTCTCAGGTGTGGGAAATCCGCGAGAACAAGCTGACCATCTTCCAGGGCAAGTACCGCGAGTACGTCCTTCGGCGGACGGCTTCAGCGACCGCCCCCGATCGCAAGATCCTGCTGGCCCCCAAGCCGATGGTGCGCGACAACAGCAAAGAAACCCGCCGCCGCACCGAAGCCCTGGCCAAGCTCGAAGATCGCATTCGCGAGCAGGAGCACAACATTCAGCGCCTGTCCAGCGAGATGCAAAAGGCCGGCCAAAAACAGGCCTTCGAGCGTGTCCACATGCTCAGCAGCCAGGTTGCACTGGCCCAGGCCCGCCTGGAAGAATACCTGGGCGAATGGGAAAAGCTGATCGCCTAAGAAAAATCACCCCCACCCCCCTTTGATCCCCCCATTTTCGCTTTTATGCTTTTGCGCAAAAATGATTGCTGCGAAAATGGGGGGAAACCCGAAGGGAGGGGGGTAGGGGCAGGAATACAACATCATGAAACTGCCACTCAAACAATACTGGGACTTACTCTCCCGTCATATCCGCCCGCAACGGGGCAGGTTTGCCCTCTTGACCATCCTGCTGTTGGGCAGCATTGGTTTGCAGGTCATCAACCCGCAGGTCATGCGCAACTTCATCGACTCCGCCTTGGGCGGCGCAGCCGTTGGCGTGCTGCTGCCGGTGGCGTTGGCCTTCATCGGCATCGCCATCCTCCAGCAGGTCGTCTCGGTGGCAGTCGTTTACACCGGCCAGAACGTGGCTTGGACGGCTACCAACGCCCTGCGCGAGGAACTGGCCGAACACTGCCTGAACCTGGACATGAGCTTCCACAACAACAGCACCCCCGGCGAGCTCATCGAGCGCATCGACGGCGACATCACCGAGATGTCCAACTTCTTCTCCCAATTTGCCGTCACGCTCCTCGGCAACGCCCTGCTATTGGTTGGCATCCTCATCGCCCTGGCGCTGGAAAACTGGCAAACGGGCCTGGCCTTCACTGTGTTCGCCGTGGTCACGCTGTTGGTGCTCTACCGCATCCGCGATATCGCTGTTGCCCATCAAAAAGATCGCCGCCAGGCCGAAGCCGACCTGTTTGGCTTCGTCGAAGAGCAGTTGACCGGGGCCGAGGACATCCGCTCCAGCGGCGCGGTGAGCTTCAGCCTGTGCGAACTGTTCCGCTTCCAGGGCAACATCCTACGCCACAATCGCAAAGCGCAGCAAAAGCAATGGATCTCCGGCACTATCATGGGCGTGCTCCTGACCCTGGGCTATATGATGGCCCTGGGCGGCGGGTACTGGCTGTACACCGGCGGGATCATTACCATCGGCACGGTTTACCTGTTTGTGCATTACGTCAACATGCTTGAAGCGCCCATCTGGGCCTTGACCCACGAGGTGCAGAGCTTTCAGACCATCGGCGCCTGCGTGGAACGCCTGATCGAACTGCGCGCCCGGCAACCCAAGGTGACCGGCGGCAGTCGCGAGGCCCTGCCCGACGGCCCGCTGGGGCTGACCTTTGACGATGTGTCGTTTTCCTATAACGATCAGGACGTGGTGTTAAAGAATTTGACCTTCAAACTCGAGCCGGGCAAGGTGCTGGGGCTGTTGGGGCGCACAGGCAGCGGCAAGACCACCCTGGCTCGCCTGGTCTTCCGCCTCTACGATCCTACCGCCGGGCATATCTGGCTGGACGGCAGCGAAATGTGCGAGACCAAGCTGGAGACCTTGCGCAGCCGGGTGGCTATCGTCACCCAGGATGTACAACTCTTTCGCGCCAGCGTGCGCGACAACCTGACCTTCTTTGACCGCGCCATCCCCGATGAGCGCATCCTGGAAGTGGTGCATGAGCTGGGTCTCGACGATTGGTATGCCTCACTGCCCAAGGGGCTGGACTCAGAGCTGGAAACCGGCGGGCACAGCCTGTCGGCGGGCGAGGCCCAATTGCTGGCCTTCACGCGTGTCTTTCTGCGCGACCCGGCCCTGATCATCCTGGACGAGGCTTCTTCACGCCTTGACCCGCTCACCGAGCAGCGCATCGAGCGCGCCATCGACCGGCTGCTGAAAGGCCGCACCGCCATCATCATTGCTCACCGCCTGCACACCGTCCACCGCGCCGATCACGTCATGATCCTGTCTGAGGGCCAGATGGAAGAATACGGCCCGCGCGAAGAGTTGGCGGCCTCGCCGCACTCGCGCTTCTATCAACTCCTACAAACCGGCCTCGAGGAGGTCCTGGTATGAACGATCAAGCTTCTGCACCTTCTGAAGCCAAGGTCCCTGCTCTGCCCGCCTGGCGTGTGATTCTCGCCATGGTGCGCTTCCGCTTCTGGTACTGGACAGTGGACTTTTTCAGCGTGCTGCTCGTCCGCCTGATGTGGCAAATTGTGCCCGGCCTGCTGCTGCGCGAATTCTTCAACCTGCTCACCGGCGACGCCGCGGTGACGTTTGGCATCTGGGCCATCCTGGCCTTCACCTTCGCCACGCTGCTCGGGCGCATCCTGGCTGAATACGGCTTCCTCTACGCCGATGTGCCCTTGTTCTCCGAAACAGCCTACCTGCTGCGCCGGAACCTGCTCAAGTACATCCTGCGCCGCCCAGGGGCCGCGCCATTGCCCGATTCCCCCGGCGAGGCAGTCAGCCGCTTCCGCACCGATGTGATCGAGGTGCCGCTGTTCGTCATCTGGATCAACGACATCCTGGTGGGGATCATGATCATCATTGCGTCCATCGTCTTGATGATGCAAATCAGCCCGACCATCACGCTGTATTCATTGATCCCGGTAGTGATTATCGGCCTCATCGCCAACGCCGCATCCAAGCGCATCGAGTCCTACCGGCGCGCCAGCCGCCAGGCCGGCGGCAAGGTGACCGGCTTCATTGGCGAGTTTTTCGGCGCAGTGCAGGCAGTGAAAGCCGCCTCAGCCGAGAAAAACGTCATCGCTTACTTCAAGTCGCTCAACAACGAGCGTCGCAAGCTCTCGCTGCGCGAGCACCTCTTTGACCAGACCCTCGACTCGCTGTGGCGTAACACCGCCAGCCTGGGCACCGGCGTGGTGCTGATCCTGGCGGGGCAGGCCATCAGTTCGGGCAACCTGACCATCGGCGACTTCTCACTGTTCACCTTCCTACTCGCCAGCATGAGCGACCTGACCACCTTTCTCGGGATGCTGGTGGCACGCTACAAGCAGCTCAACGTGTCCGTCGAGCGCATGTACCGCCTGATGGAAGGCGCGCCGCTCAACGCGCTCATCGAACCGGCCGCGGCCAACCTGGACGGGCCTTTGCCGCCTGTCGAGACACCGGTGCGCGCGCCCGCCGACCGGCTGGAAACGCTGGAAGCTGAGGCCTTGAGCTTTCATTACCCCAACAGCGCCAACGGCATCGAAGGGGTGGATTTGCGCCTCCGGCGCGGCTCGCTGACCGTCGTCACCGGGCGGGTGGGTTCGGGCAAGACCACCCTGGTGCGCGTTCTGCTGGGACTGCTGCCCCACGAACAAGGCGAAATCCGCTGGAACGGGCAGCCCGTGACCGACGCGGGTAGCTTCTTCACCCCGCCGCGCAGCGCCTACACAGCCCAATCGCCGCGCCTGTTCAGCAACACCCTGCGCAACAACATCCTGCTGGGGCTGGGCAAAAGCGACGACGACATCCGCAAAGCTGCTCGCCTGGCTGTACTGGATGAAGACCTGGAGGCCCTGGAAAAGGGCTTGGAGACGATGGTCGGCCCGCGCGGGGTCAAACTTTCGGGCGGGCAGGCCCAACGCACCGCCGCGGCGCGCATGCTGGCGCGCGAACCCGAGCTGCTGGTCTTCGACGACCTCTCCAGCGCGCTGGATGTGGAAACCGAGCGCCAGTTGTGGGAGCGCCTGTTCCCGTCTGACCGTAAAGAGCAGGACTCCACCTGCCTGGTGGTGTCTCACCGGCGGCCGGTGCTGCGCCGCGCCGACCAGATCATTGTGATGAAGGACGGCAAAGTGGAAGCCCGCGGTACGCTGGATGAATTATTGGCAACCAGTGAGGAAATGCGGCGCCTTTGGGAGAAAGACAGCAACGGAAACGGCCATGGCGAGGCGGTGCCTGTTTCCGTTCCGGTCGGGTAACCAATCAGACCCTAAGGGTTTCGGAAAACCCTTAGGGTCTTTTTTTTACAGCAGCAACTCAAAATAAACATCCCCGTCCTGGTGATGGGTGATGCGAAAACCAAAAGACAGGTAAAAGGCAATCACCTCGCCCCAGGTCTCGGTCGTCTCTAAGATGATTTTGCGCAAGCCCGCCGTGCGGGCGCGCTCCACCAGCTCCGCCAAGATTTTGCGCCCCAGCCCCAGGCGGCGCAGGTCTTTGGCCACGGACATGCGCACGATCTCGGCGACGCCCTCGCCGCGCGGCTTCAAGGCCCCTGTACCCACCAGCCGCCCATCCAGACGCGCCACCAGAAAAATCGCCTGGCGGTAGGTCTCGGCAATGTCGTTCAGATCGGGGTTGAGTGCCGGGTCGAGCACCCCCCAGTGATCGACCAGCCCGGACAGAATGAGCGCTTTGGCCTCATCCTGATCGGAGGGCTGAAAGTCGCTGATGATGATTTCGGCTTGCATGTTATTCTCCCTCCAGCCCGGCATCGTAGTGCAAGGACAGCTCAGAAAGAGCCGGGCTCGCCGCCGCTTCCAAAATCCGCAAACGCAGCCGCGCAGTGGTCACGGTCTTGCCGCACAACAAACGCCGGTTGCCGATGGCGGTGGCCCCGGCCCATTCCTGCCAGTAGCCGTGACGGTCCACGTCCAGCGTAAAGCGCTCCACGCGCTGACCCAGGGGTAGGTGCTCGCGCAGCCCGGCGACATTGAAGGTGACCGGCGCGGGGAATTCCAAGATTAACTCCGATGGCTGGTCCCCGCCTTCAGGCTGCCAGAAAGTGTCCCGGCGGCCGTCCAACAGCAGCGCCGCCCGAGGGGCACACTGCGCCCCCGCCGCGAGGTTGCGCGCAAAGATGCGCTCGCGGCGCTGGCGGAAGCCGCGCAAAGCAGCCGCATCGGCCGCGTGGATCTGCCCGCGCTGGTCGGGGGGCAGGTTGAGCAGCAAGGAAGCGCCCCGCCCCACGGACTGGAAGTACAGGTCCAGGAGGTTCTCGGGAGAGCGCACCCGCGCGTCTTCTTCAGGATGATAAAACCAGCCCGGGCGGATGGACACGTCGCATTCGGCAGGCACCCAATGGGCGCCGTCGCGCTGCCCGCTGTTCAACGCCGCGGCGTCAGACTGGCCGGGCGTAAAGCGCTCGCGGTCCAGGGTACCCCAGCAAGGGTCGCCCGCCAGACCATGCTCATTGCCCACCCAGCGCACGTCCGGCCCGGCGTCGCTGAAAATGCAAGTCTCGGGCTGCAATTCGCGCACCAGGCTCCAGGTAGTCTCCCACTCGTAATACGCGCGAGGGTCGATCTGGCGCGTCTCGCGGCTGCCGCCATAATAGCCATCGCCGCCGTTGGCGCCGTCGAACCACACCTCGAAAAGCGGTCCGTACTCCGTGAGCAGTTCGCGGAGCTGGTTGCGGTAATATTCGATGTAAGCGGGCCGACCGTACTCGGGGTGGTTGCGGTCCCAGGGCGAGAGATACACGCCGAACTTCAAACCCTGCGCCCGGCAGGCCTCGGAAATCGCGCGCACCACGTCGCCGCGCCCATTCTTCCAGGGGCTGTGCTTCACCGAGTGTTCAGTGAAGCGTGAAGGCCACAGGCAAAAGCCGTCATGGTGCTTGCAGGTCAGGATCAAGCCCGCCATGCCGCCTTCGGCAGCCGTCGAGACGATCTGCCCGGCGTCGAAGGCAGTGGGGTTGAACAGAGAGGGACTCTCGTCGCCGTAGCCCCACTCCAGGCCGGTGAAGGTGTTGATGGTGAAGTGCAAGAAGCCGTAGAACTCCAGAGCATGCCAGGCCAGTTGGCGCGGCGAGGGGGTTGGGCCGGAAAAGTTGGTCGCAAAGAGCTCGTTCAAGGTCATGGCCTCAGCGTATGCCGCTTGAAGAATCCCCACAGCACGGCGGTGGCATCGATTTCCTGCGAGGTGGTACCCGCGATCCACTCGGGCAGGCCCGGCCCGCCCGGCCAGGAATGGCCCCCTCCGGCGATGGTGTAGAAAACCACCTCGGCGTCCTCCGCGCAGCCCGTATATCGCACCCCGCTGATCGACCCACTGGGGGGAAGGGTCTCCGGCGTACCGGCGCAGTTATTCTTCGCCGCTCGCCGCTCGATCCACGCCGGCACATCCGGGAAGGTGACTTTGAAATAATCCGAGTAGCCGCCCTCGTAGGGGACGATGGGGTCGACCGTGCCGTGCAAGGCCAGCATGGGCACGGGACTGGCCGGGTTGCATTCCTCCAGCGGGAACAGGTACGCTCCCGAAACACTGCCGATGGCAGCGATGCGCTCTGAAAGCTGGCAGCCCAAAACGTAGGACATACCCCCACCGTTGGACAGGCCGTTGGCGTAGATGCGAGTCGGGTCGATGTTATAGACCCCTTGCAGGTGGTCGATCAGGTCAGAAATGAAGGCCACATCGACGGATTTCGCGCCGCTTGCGCGCCAGCGCGCCGGAAAGCCCGTGCCCGCCGGATAGACCACAATGAAGCCGTGCTCGTCGGCTAGCTCGTTCCAATTGCTCTGGTCGCGCTGGTGGGCGGGCCACTCGGCGTAGCCATGAATGCTGATGACCAGGGGCGCCGGGCGGGCAGGGTCGTAACTGGGCGGGACGTACACCAGGAACTTGCGCACCTGGCCGGAGGAAACGATCTCGCCGTTGGTGACGTTCTGGATTTTTAAGGAGATAGCAACGAAGAGGAACAGGGCCAGCGCCAGGGCCAACAGACCCAGGAGAATTTTTCCAAACAAACGAAATATTTTCATCTTAAAATGCTATGACCCTCCAGTTGACGCGCTAACATGCTCTATCGTGCCATCTTTCGTGAAATCTACAGCGATGATGGAAACACTATCTCCATGAATATCGTACAAACAGTCGTAAGCGACACTCGTATAGCGGTATTGCTGTGGAGTGCTACACTGAATTTTGTAATCTCCAAGTAATGCATCTACTTCAGCTTGATTGGACGATGTTCTTGGTAAATTTCGTAGATAGCTCTTAATATCATCAAAGAATTCAGGAGCGTAGACAATTGCCTGCGGTTGGCAACGCCAATCTTGGGCAGGCAAATCTAGTTTATTGCACAGGTCTTGAACGACCTCCGCTGACAAAGGTGATGTTTTGGATTTGTAATCGGCTGCCCGACGATTCCATTCCTTGTCATACTCTACTAAAGGTTGCACAACTAGCAGATAACAACCCAGTATTATGGCTAAGGCTGATAACAGCTTGGTCCAGAGTATGAGTCTTCGTGTATGCATTTCACCTTCGCAAATGTGCGCCCACGGATTGGATTGTAACCCTTTGAATGAACATGAGGAAAGAGTATTAGCTATCAAAAAAATACAATTTTTATGATTAGTGAAATCGATAACCACCAGCAACAACTTGCCAACAGCACGCCATTTATCCGTGCAATTGTGCCATTCATCCAATGCATGTAAGGCATGGTTTTTCGGACTGCTGATACATACGCTAGAAAACCGGGAAACCCAAATCCAAAAACATACAACCACTTTATTAAATTGCTCGATGTTTCAAGTGTTAAAAAAGCAGACACAAAAAACGATAACATCGACGCAAAAACACAAATGATAGAAACCACCTCAATTTCAACCTCATTAAACTTTGCAATCCATCTCTCGATAAAAGCAACTATTCTTTTCATGACATTTCCTTGCGTTTGATATTCTTCAACTCAATTCATATGGATTGGTAATTTTCCTGTTGAACACGCATTGTTAATTTCTTCTTAAGATGATTTTTCCGAACAAGCGTAATAGTTTCATCAAGATGTCTCGAGAGGCCGGTAAGAACACAAAAG
>JAFGLU010000003.1 GCA_016927865.1 Anaerolineaceae bacterium | reverse complement strand
TTTTTTGGGGTTTGAGCACCTTATTTATAACGGGGTACGTCTTCTTTTTCTACCCTCTCCGATTTTTAGGATAGGTTCTTAGGGTCTATTTTTTAACACATGCTCAACCGCACGCTGCTCGATGCGCGTATTGCGCACGCCCCACAGTAGAATTGCCAGGAGCAGCTTTTTGCCGCGCAGAGACTCGTAAGCTCGCCGGTATTTTTCTACCCGCGAGTTTTCGATCATGCCAATTTGTTGAAAAGCAGAGACCGCTCCATCCAGTGAATGAGCGGTGATATAGCTTTGCAAGGCGGTCGCAAAGGCGGTGCTGTGCTCAGGTGCAACACCCAAATCCGCCAACAGTTCGTTGTGCCTGCCCGAAAGTGCCGGCCCGGCAACGCCTCGCCGGAGAAAGAACATCTCCACCAGCATGGTAGCCTGTTGCGGGGAAAGTCGTTTTCCCAGAATTCGCAGTGGAAAGGCTGTGCTCAACCACTGACCAACGTCGATTTGGTCCAAACGGCAGTGCACTTGATAGCCCAGCACAAAAGAAGCCAGGCGCGGGTACCGATTGGGAAGCTCTGCCAGAACCTCTGGAGCCAGGTGAGTTTGATCGCGGCACATTTGGCACGTGTAGCGAATATCAGGAGCCACCGCACCCCAGGCGTATTCCTCCGCCGGTGCTGGGTGAAGCTGGGATTGAAGTTTGACCGCCAGATAGTAATGTGAATAGGGGCCCATTGAAATCCTCTCTCGAAATTATAAGGTGGTTTGGGATGATATAATGAGGAAAATAACACATAAACCAGACCCTAAGGGTCTTTAAGACCCTTAGGGTCTATTCAGAGAACGGAGTAGATTCATGCAAGATGCAAAGTGGTTAGAAGTATCCATGACCGTGGACCCCGAACTGGCCGAAGCGGTGTCGGAAGTGCTCAGCAGGCACGTGTCCGGCGGGGTGGTGGTGGAAAGCAACGTGCGCTATAACGACGCCGAGGACGAGGGCACACCCTACGGGCCGGTGCGCGTTTATGGCTACATCGCCATCGACGAGCAAATTGAGGAAACGCGCCAGAAGGTGGCCGAAGGCCTGTGGTATTTGGGACGAATTCAACCGCTGCCCGAACCCATCTACAAAACCATTCAAGATGAAGATTGGATGGCCGCCTGGAAGCAGCACTACAAGCCGATCATCATCGGCAAGCGCCTGCTGATTCAACCCATCTGGATTCCGCTGGAACCGGGCGAAAAGCGCCTGGCGGTCAAAATCGACCCGAGCATGGCTTTTGGCACGGGCACGCATCCCACCACGCAGTTGTGCATGGAAATGCTGGAGGACACCGTCCAGCCGGGCAAAGCGGTTATCGACGTGGGCTGCGGCTCGGGGATATTGTCGATTGGCGCGCTGAAGCTGGGCGCCAGCCACGCCCTGGCAGTGGATATCGACAACGCTGCCATCATCTCGACCAAAGAGAACGCCGCCGCCAACGAAGTATTGGAAAACATAGAAACCGGGCTGGGCTCGGTGAGTGAAATCCTGGCCGGACAGTTCAGCCTCAAACAGACCCCCCTGGTGCTGGCTAACATCCTGGCCCCGGTCATCATCCGCCTGTTCGACGCCGGGCTGGCCGACCTGACCGAGCCGGGCGGGACGCTGGTGCTGTCGGGCATTCTGGACAGCCAGGCGCAAGGGGTGATCGAAGCGGCCCAGGCCAAGGGGCTGCGCTTCATCGAGCAGCGCCACATCAACGATTGGGTTGTGATCCGACTGGAACGGTAAGTTGCCGGACCGAATGCGTACCTTCTTAAAACAAACGATCGCTGTGGTTCAATCCACAGCGATCGTTTTTGCCCTGCATTCCCTCAAATTTGGGGCACGGGTTAGATAAAGATAATTTGCGCGCCTTCGGTCATATCCATGAAGTCGCCGGCGGTCACAATGTCTTCCACGCCGTCAATGAAATCTTCCTTCTTAAGGTCGAACATATCGACGGACATCTTGCAGGCATACAACTTGGCGCCGCCATCCACCATCATTTCCAGATACTCGCGCACCGGGGGCACGCCCAACTTCTTCATCTTGCTCTTCATCAGAGCAGTGGCGAGGGGGGTCATGCCGGGCAGCACGCCCAGGATCTGGGGAATGCCGATATAGCCGGGCACGCCCATCATATTCATTTTCATGCTGGCGTTAGCCAGCGGCGGGATCTCTAGATGATCGACGCGGGCTTTGTTGATGAGGTCCATGCCCCAGAAGGTGAAGAAGATGGTCACGTCGATGCCGTTGCCCAGGGCGGCCCAGCCCATTACCAGGGCGGGATAGGCCATGTCCAGGTTGCCCTTCGAGCAGATAAACGCTACTTTGCGGGTTTCTTCCATTTTCGGTTTCTCCTTAATCGCCGATCAGACTAAACGCAGCCTTCGGGTTTGCCCAGGCCGGAAATGCGAGCCACTTTCTTCGCCGGACCCTTGGGGTATAGGCCGAAGAGTTCTTTGGTCGAAATGCCCGTGCCGGTCGTGATCTGGCGCAGGGTGGGGGCCTTGCCGGACTTGGCGCCTTCGGCGCGGCAGTAATCAATCACCTTCCAGTGCGCATCGGTTAATTCAGCGATGCCTTCTTCTTTCGCCAACTCCACGGCGATGTCTTTGTCCCACTCGGCGGGATTCGTCATGAAGCCTTCGTCGTTGACCTGAACGGTCTTGCCAGAAATTGTCTTGGTTGCCATCGGTTCCTCCAAAATGTTTGATTATGAATTTTTATTCAGCTATTTAACTGCACAGGCACTAGCGAGCCCGGCCTTACTTTTCTTTCCCAACCATGCTGAACTTGCTCGGCAGGGGCACTTCGATGCCTTTGAGCATCAAATGCCAGTACATTGGGTGGAAAGCCAGTTTTCCCAGGTGGTTGAACACCGATTCGCGCAGCAGGGAGAAGGGCCCCAGTTTGGGCAGCGGATAGGTTCCAGGGTAAGGTTCGTGTTCGTAGTCAAAGTCAATCAGAACGGCTTTATTCTTGCCAGATTCAATGTAGCACATCGAATGGCCGTCGAATTTACCGTGCATTTCTTTACCGGCGATATGAGCCAGCATGTTTTCTACGGCGACTTCCATTTGGAAGTGGATTACCGCTCCAGCCTTGGAGGTTGGGAGAGTTGTAGCATCGCCCATCACCCACACGTTGGGCCAGTCTTTGGCCTGTAAGGTGTATTGATCGGTGGGAACGAAGTTGAGCGCGTCGCCCATGCCCGATTCGCGAATCACCTCAGCGCCCATGTTGACGGGGATGGATACCAGCAAATCATAGGGGATCTCGCGCTCGTCGTAGGAGCGAAGGATGCCTTTGCCCGCGTCCACTTCGCCGGCGGCATATTCCGTTTCCACATGAACGCCCTTCCTTTTGAGCAGGTCGCCCAGCGCAGCAGAGGCAATCGGCTTGGTGAACGCTCCGGTGAGCGGCGTGGCAAAAATCAACTCAACCTTGTTGCGAATACCCTTGCGAGTGAAGTAATCATCTGCCAGGCATAAAAACTCTAGGGGCGCGACCGGACATTTGATGGGGGTTTCGACGATATTGACTACCACCCGCCCACCCTCAAAGGTGTCGAGATGCTTGCGCAGCGCCATCACGCCATCGAAGGTGTAAAAATCATGAATGTTCTGCCGCCAGCCATCCATCATGCCTTCGGTTTCTTCTGGGCGGATATCACAGCCCGTGGCGACCACCAGATAATCGTATGAGAGTGTGCGTCCGTTACTCAATTTGACCCGGTTGACATTGGGCTCAATCAATTCGATGCGGGCGAAGATCAACTCAACATTGCGGGGCACAAAGGAGCGCACCGGCCTGACCACGTCCTCAGGTTTGTACATTCTAAATGGGACAAACAAAAAACCCGGTTGGTAGTAGTGGTGTTCGCTGCTGTCAACCAGCACCACTTTCCAATCATGGCTGTCCAGTTTGGAAGCCATCTTGCGGGCCATCATCGTGCCGGCGGTTCCGGCGCCAAGAACTACCAATGTTTTCATGTTTTTTCCTCAACCAAGCTGCGTTAGATGAGCGATTTTTTTCAGTCGCTCAATAAAATTCGTGCGTTCCAGCAAGATGCTCTCCACCGCGTTGACGGCTTGCTGCGGCCAGGCTTCTACCTCTGCCTGTTGATCTTCAACCACCACGGGAACAGATTCGGCAGCCATTCGCAGGCTTTCCAGCGGCAAGCCGGTGGTCTTGGACAACCGGGAAAAAGCCTTCTCCTGTGCTTCTGGGTCGGGTTTTCCGAAGTAGAAACCGCCCACCAAGAAGTACAACGCCACCTCGCCCCCGTCTGTCACCGGGGCAGTCAGGTAGCGCAGGCCAGCATGACAGGTGAGGGCCTTGCGCTCGGGATTAGCGGAGGACCAGCATTCCCGGCAGGCTGTCTGCCCGCCCGGCGTGCTGAGTACCAGGCTGCACAAGGCGCACAAATTACTCGCCTGGGTTACGGGCTGTCCGTTCAGGTCTGCCACTACTGCACCCAACCGGCTGACGTTGGAAAACAGGTCCTGAACGGTCTGGATGCAGTGCACCGGCAGGATTTTGTCACCTTCTTCGGTGAGGGTGGGTGCGGGGCTGTCATTTTTGATCAGCCGCTCCACTTCGTGGCGCGTGAAGCGCCACTGCTGGCCGATCTTGGAGCCGCGCAAACGGCCGTCCTGCAGCATCCGGTAAATAGTGATGCGGTCGACCTGAAGAATGTCTTGAACTTGACGGACGGTGAGTAAATCTACCATTTTGTTATATGTTGATACAAGTTGATATATCGATATATTACAGTAAGGGCGTACGCTTGAATAGTGACAAATGTCACAATCTTCCAAATCCGTTTTTCTGAACGGCATCCCCCTGAAGAGCCCAATGTCTCGGCGTTTCGCGAAACCGTACTATAATTTAAATAAGATAAATATAATCTCGTACCTAAATCTAGCCGCCCCTTCAACAACTGAGGAGAAACGTGGCAATTAAAAGACTCATTGCGCTGTTGGCGCCGCCTGTTTTTCCCGGAGAGGAAGAACGGACCAACAAGGCCGCTTTCCTCAACGCTATTTTGTATAGCGTGATCCTGTTGGGCGGCGCAGGCGCTGCTGCCATTCTTCTTGCCGGGGGCGGTGGAATTGACACCATCCTTTTCACCGGAACGACCATCCTGGTGGCTTTCTTCTGCCTGTGGCTCATGCGCCGCGGGTCAATCCGCACAGCCAGCCTGATCATACTGATTGTGCTGTGGGGGCTTTTCACCGTCATTGTGGCCCTGGCGGGCGGCGTGCAGATCGCGACTTTTGGCTGCTTTGGCGTGCTAAGCCTGATAGGCGGGTTCTTGCTCGGTTATCGCGGCATCATCGCTTCTGTCGCCGCCGCAGTTCTCACCGGTTTAGGACTGTATCTGGCTGAAATGGCCGGGTTGCTGCCACCCCTCCAAATTGACTCGCTCACCGCCTGGATCGTCTATTCGGTCATTTTTATTTTCCAGGGTTTGCTCCTCTACTACGGACTGCGCGCGCTGGACATTATTATCAATCGCTGGCGCAACGAGCTTTGGGAGCGTCGCCGGATGGAAGATGCGCTGCGCATTTCGGAAGATCGTTTCCGGCGCGTGATTGAGGCCCTGCCCATCGGTATCTACTTGTTTGATTTGAATGAAGATAACAGGCTGGTGCTGAGAATGTCAAACCCGGCCTCCACACAGGGATTTCAGAAAGATCAACACCCTTTTATGGGAACATCTGTCGAAGAAATACTGGCCGGATTGGGCGAGAGCGAAATGTTGGAACATTTTTACTCGGTTGTCCACGGCGGCGAACCATTCACAAAAGAGAGGTCTCTTGTTGAAAGCGGTAAGGTCACCCTGGCGGTGGAAGAACGCTTATTCTCGGCCGGACCGCGCTCCATGGCTGCGGCCTTTGTCGATATCACCCGCTTCAAACAAAGCGAGCAGGAACGCGAGAGCTTGATTCGCGAGTTGGAGGCCAAAAATGCCGAACTGGAGCGCTTCACCTACACGGTTTCGCATGATTTGAAGAGTCCATTGATTACCATCCGCGGGTTCCTGGGCTTCATTGCTCGCGACGCGCAAAGTGGCAACATTGAGCGCTTGAACGCCGACCTCAACCGGGTGAGTGAAGCAACCACCAAGATGCAGCAACTGCTAGATGATCTGCTGGAGCTCTCTCGGATTGGGCGCATCATCAACACACCGCAGACTGTCTCGTTTAATACCATTGTGCGTGATGCGCTGGAGCTGGTGGCTGGGCAGATTGCCGCCCGCGGCGTGCAGGTCACTGTTCAACCGGACATGCCTGCCATCTCCGGCGACCGTGCCCGGCTGGTGGAAGTGATGCAAAACCTGCTGGATAACGCGGTGAAGTTCATGGGTTCGCAGCTCCGCCCGCACATTGAAGTAGGTTCGCGGCTTTGCGACCAACCCGAAATGTGCCTGTTTTATGTAAAAGACAATGGGCAAGGCATTGAACCGCGCTTCCACGAGACGGTTTTCGGCCTGTTCAATAAGCTGGATGCTCGCAGCGAGGGAACCGGGGTGGGATTGGCCCTGGTTCATCGGATTATCAATGTACACAACGGCAAAATATGGGTAGAATCAGAAGGGGAAGGCATGGGTTCTACTTTCTGCTTCACGCTTCCAGTTTCAAGTAAAGCCGCCCCACCAGGAGAGGTAAAATGAACGGAGAGCCTGTGCTGGTTTTGCTGATCGAGGACAACCCCGACCATGCCGAGTTGATCATTCGGACGATGTCCGAACACCGCATCGTTAATCACATTAACCATGTGAGTGATGGACAGCAGGCTCTGGAATATTTATTCCACCAGGGCATTTATTCCGACCCGGCCTCCAGCCCTCGGCCGCATATCATCTTGCTAGATTTGCGCCTTCCCAGGGTAGACGGTCTGCAGGTTCTGGATGCAATTAAGCAAGACGAAGAATTAAAGATCATTCCGGTGGTTGTTTTAACCACCTCTGAAGCCGAAAAAGATATCGCTCGCGCCTACGACAACCATGTGAACAGCTACCTGGTGAAACCAGTGGGCTTCGAGGAGTTTACCAAGCTCATGGATGACATGGGTTATTATTGGTTAGGCTGGAACACGAATCCAGCCTGAGGCGGTTGCTACAATACTTTATGGGGAAAGAGCTTCCTGATATCCTACTGATTGAAGATGAAGAATCGCACGTCGAGTTAATTCGACGCGCTTTCGAAGAATCCGAATTCCAGGCTCAACTGCTGATTGCTACCACCCTGGCGGCAGCCCGCGAGCACCTGGAATTCCCGCCTGTGGAATTGGACCTGGTAATTGCCGATTGGCGCTTGCCCGACGGCGACGCACTGGACCTGGTGCGCTCTGCTAAGCAGCATCTGCCGATCATCGTGATGACCAGCCACGGCAACGAGCGCGTGGCGGTCGAGGCGATTCGCGCCGGGGCTTTGGATTATGTGGTCAAGTCGGAATACATCCTGGCAGATATGCCGCACATTGCCGAGCGGGCCATCCAACAGTGGCAGTTGATGAACGAGCACACGGAGATGGAAAGCTCCTTGCGCAAAAATGAGGAGATGCTCCGTACCGTGGTGAACAACGCCCCACTGGTGTTGTTTGCCCTGGATCATGAGGGCCGCTTCACCCTATCGGAGGGGCGCGGTCTGTCCATTTTGAACCTGCATCCAGGCGAGATGGTGGGGCGTTCTGTCGAAGAAATTTATGCGCGCTCGCCGGCCATGATCGACAGCATTTATCGCGCCCTGAAAGGTCAGGCACACTCCAAGGTCATTGATGTGTCCGGGATCCAACTGGACAGTTGGTTTTCACCAGTGCAAGACATAGATGGTCGCCCGCAAGGGGTGATTGGCGTTTCGACTGATGTCACTGCGCGCATGCAGGCTGAAGAGCAGTTGCAGAATGCCCTGCGCCAGTTGAGCGAAGCCTATGAGGCAACCATCGAGGGCTGGGCCAAGGCATTGGAACTGCGCGAGCGCGAGACTGCCGGGCACAGCCGCCGGGTGGTGGAATTGACCCTGGAGTTGGCCCGCCGCATGGGTATACCAGAAGAGCAAATGCAAGCTGTGCGCTATGGCGCGCTGCTGCACGATATTGGCAAGCTGGCTGTGCCCGACCACATCCTGTTGAAACCCTCCAGCCTGTCGGAAGATGAATGGATCATCATGCGCCAGCATCCCATTTATTCGATGCAGCTGCTCTCGGGCATCGCCTACTTGCGATCGGCGATTGATATCCCCTACAATCACCACGAATCTTTGGATGGCACGGGCTATCCCCGCGGCTTGAAAGGCGACGAAATTCCCCTCTCGGCGCGCATCTTTGCTGCCGTGGATGTGTGGGATGCGCTTACCTCTGACCGGCCTTACCGGCTGGCCTGGTCACGCGAGGCCACCCTGACGCACATTTGCCGCCAGTCCGGCACCAAATTTGACCCACAGGTGGTAAAGGTGTTCACTGAAATAATTCAAAGCCCGCCCTGGGATCGCTGGCCCGAAATTCACGAGGTGGCTGACAAGGATTAAACGAGATGGCGCACATTGAACGGATTACCCAGGTGACGGATGAGCTGGTCTGCGCCTTTGAGCGGCTGATGCCACAGCTCACCACCTATGCCCCAGCCCCCGGCTGGGGCATTCTGGAGGCTATCGTTTCCAACAACGAGAACAGCCTGTTCGTGGCCCGCGCCCCCAGCGGTGAGATCATCGGTTCGGCCACCCTGGGCACCTTCACCAGCCCTACCGGCACCCATGCCTGGATCGAAGACGTGATTGTCGATGAAAACTGGCGGGGGCAGGGCCTGGGAGAGGCGCTGACGCGCGCCTGCCTCGATCGTGCCGCCGAGATGGGCCTCAAAGAAGTTAATCTCACCTCGCGGCCCGCCCGCGAAGCCGCCAACCGCCTGTACCAGCGCATGGGCTTCCAGCGTCGCGAGACCAATCTGTACCGCTACCCTCTGAAGTAGTGCGGGTCTCCTACCCGCGTGTGGGTTGTCTGATTTTCACCCGTCGGTGGTCGGCCGTGTAGAGGTAATTCATGAATTGACCCGCCACAGACCCGACAGGTTTTCAAAACCTGTCGGGTCTAATTTTTCGCCTTGCGATATAATACCGCCCATGCCCTTAACCTTTCTTAATTGGATATTAGCTTTTTCTCCGGTCATCGTTGTGCTGGTACTCATGCTCGGCTTCCGCTGGGGCGGCAGTAAAGCCGGTGCCTTTGCCTGGTTCACGGCCCTGCTGGCGGCTTTTTTCTTCTTCGGAGCCGGCTTCGAACTGATCGCTTACACCCAGGTCAAGGCCATCCTCCTGTCTCTGGATGTGTTGTACATCGTTTGGACGGCCCTGCTGCTTTTTCACATCGCTGATCAAGCCGGGACGGTGCGCATGATCGGGCAGGCCCTGCCCGCCTTGACCCCCGACCGCACTATTCAAGGGCTGCTGCTGGGCTGGCTGTTTGCCTCTTTCTTGCAGGGCATGGGCGGTTTTGGCGTGCCGGTAGCCGTCTCGGCGCCGCTGCTGGTGGGGCTGGGCTTCTCTCCCGTCCAGGCGGTGCTCATGTCCTGCCTGGGCCACGGCTGGGCGGTCAATTTTGGCTCGCTGGCCACCTCTTTTCAAACCCTGCTGGCAGTCACCAACCTGCCCGGTGAGTATTTGGGACCCGATGCGGCCTGGATGCTGGGCATTTCTTCCTTTGTCTGTGGAGTGCTGGTGGCCTTTGTGGGCGGCGGCTGGAGCGGCGTGCGCCGCACGCTGCCCTTTGTTGCCATCATCAGCACGGTGATGGGCCTGGCCCAGTACGCCCTGGTGGCTGCCGGGCTGTGGACGCTGGGCGCGACCGGCGCCGCCATGCTGGGCATGCTGGCGGGTTTCGCCCTCACGCGCCTGCCCGCTTACCGCCACAACGGCGGCAGTCTGCCCACACCAGAACAGTCCCAAGAAAAGCGCTCCCTGGCGCTGGCTTTTTCGGCCTATGGCATCCTGGTGGTGCTGGCCTTCGCCTTCAACCTCATCCCGCTGCTCGCCAAATTCCTGGACAGCATCTACTTCACCCTGCCCTTCCCCGAGCTGGCTACCTCCGCTGGGTGGGTAGTTCCGGCTGAAAGCGGGCGCAAGATCTACCTGTTGGGCCACCCCGGCGCCATCCTGCTGTACTCATCCTTGATTGCTTACTTTATTTACGCTAAGGCGGGCTATTTCAAGCCGGGAGCGGGGAGGAAAATCCTCGACCTGACCGTGCGCGGGGCGGTCAATTCCAGCCTGGGAATTGTGGCGATGGTAGGCATGGCAGTGCTGATGTCAAATACCGGCATGACCAACCTGCTGGCTGAGGGTTTGTCCCACAGTTTTGGCAAGACTTTCTATCCCCTGGCAGCGCCTTTTCTGGGCGCGCTGGGGGCGTTCATCACTGGCAGCAACAACAACTCGAACGTGCTGTTCGCCGGGCTGCAAATGCGCACCGCCGAGCTGCTGCAACTGAGCGTGCCGCTCATCCTGGGCGCGCAAACGGCGGGCGGCTCGCTGGGCAGCGTCATGGCCCCCGCCAAGGTGATTGTGGGGTGCAGCACGGTGGGCCTGGGGGATAACGAGGGTGTGGTCATGCGCCCGGTGTTGGCTTACGGCATCATCCCGGTGATTGGGGTGGCCTTGATGACCCTGGTAGCGGTGTGGCTGGGAGGCGGGCAATGAGTAAGCCGCCGCAGCCCTTCAAGAAACGATACCGCCTGCAAATCCAGGTGGCTGCCCTGCTTTTGGGCTCAGTTGTGCCCTTTGTGTTGTTCGCAGCGCTCCAGGCGGGCCAGGGCATTTTGGGCGGGATAGCTTTTGCCCTGATTGTGATCGCCATGCTGCTGACAGCCTGGGTGGGGTAAAAGAAACGAACAATAGGTATGTATGGGTGCGAAGCACCCATACATACCTATTGTTCGGAAGCTTTCCCCTTTACGTTGCGGGCACAAGCGGGGCGGTGCCCTGGTAGCGGTATCCGCGTCCGGGGATGGTCTGGATTCGAGATGGGCGAGCAGGGTCGGGCTCAATTTTGCTGCGCAGGCGGTGTACCAACTGGGCCAGGCTGTCGTCTCGCAGGCCGTCCACCAGGCTCTCTTCGGGCCACACCGCACGGATGAGATCATCCTTCATACAAACCTGGCCGACATGCGCCCGGAAGTAATCTAGCAGGCGCTGCTCGGCAGCGGTCAGCCCGGCCGGGTCAATGGCTTCGCCGCCCCAGACCCGCAAGAAGAAATGCCCCTCCAGGCCAGACAGGCGCAAATCTTCGGCTGAAGGCTCGTCTGATTGGAATTCGCTCAAGCGGCGCTGCACAGCCGGATGGGACAATAGTGCTTCTGTCTCCAGCGGACAGCTCGCCGCATGGGCCTCACAGGCTGCGCGCAGCCAGGCCGGGTAACCCAGGGTCAACTCGTACAGTCGAGACAGTGTGGCTTCGTCCCATCCCAGGCTGCGGCGCTCAGAGAACTGCCGGGCGCTCCACAACGCGTCGGCGCGGCTGAGCGGCCCCAACCAGAGCGTATTGCCAAAAAACAACTCAGCCAGCTCGTTACCGGCATCCAGCGGGCGGCGCATCCCTACGATCAGGGATAACTGGTATTTGAACTGGTCGCGCAACGCTCTCAGATTGGAATAAATCGCGCTTCCCACACTGGAAAGCGCGTCAAACCGATCGAGGATCAGACAAAGACCAGCGGGGTTTTCTGCGAGCCGGCTAATGAGTAATGCTTCCAACTCCTTGAGCTCAAACGCGCTGCCGTCCAAGGCTTCTGCCAGCAGGTCAAATAACGCCCCCGGCACTGCCTCGGGCAGGCGGTTACAGTCCACCAGGAGAAAATCGGGGTCTCCCTCCTGGCGGCCTCGATAAGCCAGGAAGCCCAGCAGGTTGCTCTTGCCCGAGCCGCTCAAGCCGATCACCGCCGAGCAGTCTCCGGCCCGAGCCGCCTTGCGCAGCGCCGCCACCTCGGCAGCGCGGTAACTGGCCGGGTAGGATTCCCAAACTGGCATTAGTATTGTTCCCAGTGAACCCGGGCTTCGTTATATTGCGTGCGGGCAGGTTTTGCTTCGGCGGGGTAACCCACCAACACCGCTGCCAGCGGCACCGCAGTTTCAGGGATGCCTAACACGCGGCGCACATCCGCCACCCGCGTTTGAATGGGGTAGATGCCGGTCCAAACCGTGCCCAGGCCCATGCCTACTGCGGCAATGAGCATATTTTCAATCGCAGCGCTGCAATCCTGCACCCAATAATTACCGCCCGATTCGGTGTAGCCCTGTTCGGGGCGCCCGCTGACCACGATGACAGCCGGGGCGTTAAACTTGGCGTAAGGTAGCACGTCCTTCAAATCGGCGACGATTTGAGGCTCGGTCAACACCACAAATTCCCAGGGGCGGTGGTTGGCCGCCGAAGGGGCTGCCATGGCTGCCTTTAACAAATCCACCAGCATTTCACGGGGGACCGGCTGGTCGGTAAACGACCGGATGCTGCGGCGTTTGAAAATGGTTTCGAGGATATCAGACATACGTTCCCTCCCGGTAAGAATGATGGATTGGGGGCTGCTCCGGGTCGGACCTGAACCAGCCAAAATGGCAGAAAAATCTTTCCACCATTCGTATTATACTAAAGCTGGAGGGTAATCAGACCATGAGTCGCCGGATGCGTTTCATCTTGCTAGTTGCGGGGCTGCTACTACTGATTCTGGCCCTGGCAGCGCTTTCCTTTGCGCTGCAACCGGATTCGGCCCTGCGCGAAACGATCCGTCTCTCGCCGACGTTGTTCGTACCCCCGGGAGACGCGCCATGAAGCGGGTCTCTCTCCTTCTGATTGGGCTACTCTTCGCGGTGATTATTCTGGCAAGCTGTTCTCCGGCCATGACTCCTCCCGCTACAGAACCGGGCCAGGCCACCGCGACCGCCGCCGGGGCAGTGTCTACCCAGGCCCCACAAGCGACCGCTGCTCCCACCTATGCGCCAACGGCCACGCCACCTGCGCAACGACCCAGCCCCACTCCCTTCATTGAGGAGCGTTTGATTGAGTTGGAATGGCCCGAGAACCTGCGCCTAGGCGAATCGGATTTGGTGCGATTGGCCCTGCTGCCCGCCGAAGAAGGTTATGTGGCCCAGGCAGAGTTCCCCGAACACCCCCTCGAAACGCAGTCCGTACCGGTGCAGCGCCCCGATGGCTATGACCTCTATGCCGTGGCCCGCCTGGACGGGGTCGGCTTTGAGATTTCCCCCAACGGCGACCAGCCCCGCTTGCTACCGCCCGGCGAAGGGGTGAGCTGGCGCTGGAGCCTGGCCGCCCGCCAGCCCGGCATGCAGCGCCTGACCGTCAACCTCATTTTGCGCTGGGAGCCCCAGGCTGAGACCAGGGCTCGCCCCCGCGAGTCAACCGCTTTTGGCCGCGGGCTGGACGTGCGCGTGTCATCTTTCCTGGGCCTCACCCGCAGCCAGGCTCTGGCCCTGGGACTGGTCAGCCTGGCGGGCAGTTTTGGCTTGGACCTGGTCGGACTCATCGGCAGGCGCAGCAAACCCGCCCCGCTCAACCAGGCCGCGCCCAACAGTCGCCTGGTCATCGAAGCAGGGGCGGGCATGGCATTGGCGGCAGAAGAGCGCCGCTTGCTGCAAGCTCTCTTCCGGCGCTACGCCCGCCTGGTGCTGGAGGGCGAGTTCCTCTCGGGTTACTCCGGCGCGCGCACTTTCCTGGCTCGCCCGGTGCAGAGTGGGGGCGCATCCGACGCGCTAACCATCGTCAAAATCGGCCCGCGCAAGGGAATCCAGGATGAGTTCGACAACTACGAGCGCTTCGTCAAAGACCGGCTGCCCCCGGTCACGGCGCGCATTCAACACCCGCCCCTGGCGGTTGCCGGCAGCGAGCGAGCCGCGTTACAGTACACCTGCATTAATGAACCGGGGCGCCGCCCGCTCAGCCTGCGCCAGGCCCTGCTGGACGAGCCCAACCCCAGCCTGCTGCTGCGCCTGTTCGAGACCTTTGGCCCGCATTGGTGGATGCAGCGCCAGCCTTATGCTTTCCGCTGGGGGCAAGAATATGACCGCCTGTTCCCACCACACCTGGCCCTGGAGCCCTGGCCGGGCGGCACGCGCGGCTTGACCCCGCCCGTGGTGGACCAACGCTTGCAGGTGAGCGAGATGGCACCCTTTATGGTGGTGCGCATTGGCGGCGGGTTCACTTCGGAAAAACGCGTCGACGGCGGCTGGACGCTAACCTGGCCCGCCGCGCCCGGGCATGCGCCATTGCGCGCTCGCTGGCTGTCCAAGCAGCCTCCCGGCGGGCCGGTTCTGGCCCGCGTGGCCGATACTCGTTGGACGCTGATGGCGAAATGGGTAGAAGGTTGCGATCTGGGCGACCTGCCCGACCCGCTAACGGTGCTGCCGGGATGGCTGGATGAACCGGTGAACGGTACCCGCGCCACCATCCACGGTGATCTAAACCTGGAGAACGTGCTGGTGGGGCCGGGCAGTTTGGTCTGGCTGATCGATTTTGCCCAGACCCGCGAGGGACACCCCCTGTTTGATTTTGCCCATTTGTCGGCTGAATTGGTGGCACATGTGCTGGCACCGCGAGCGGGGTCGCTGGAGGCTTTCCGTGAAATGCTGCTGGCCGGAGATGAGCCTTTGCTGGACGCAGTTGAAGCGATCTCGGCACGCTGCCTGTTCGATACTGCTCGCCCGGCAGAGTTTTATCGAGCCGCCGCCCTGGCCTGCCTGGGCACCATCAAGTACCCCAACCGTTCGCCGCTGGCCCGGCAATGCCTGTACCTGGCGGCGGCGTGGTATGCGGCGCGGGCTGAGAGAAGGACCGTGCACGAATGAAAAACGAATGAACGAAGGGGCCTAAATTCGTTTATTCGGGGGCTATTCCTGTAAAAATATTGGACAAGAATATCCGTCTACGTCTGCCACGTTTGATCCGAGTAATGACACGGGGAAAAGCCAAATCCAGCCGGTGATTCATCAACCCCCGTGTCCGACCGGACGATTGGAGAATAGCGCTTCGTAGCGCGGGTATCCTACCCGCGTCTTGGGCGCCGGACAAGAATGCCCGATTTATTATGTGTTGACAAAACCTTGAACGGATTGTCAATCCATTGTCAACTCCCCGTCAACCGGCAGTCAAGACTTACCTTAGCCCTGGGCGTATCCTGTAGGTGAAGAAGTTTAACCCTATCAGGAGGATGCCCAAATGAACAACCGTCTCTTTTCCGCTATTGCTTTGATCTGTATCTTGATGCTGGCTGCTTGCTCTCCCGCCGCTGCTCCCACGGCCATCGCTATGGAGCCACAAGCCACCGCGCCCCGCCAGCGTGAATACGCCCCCGAACCCACCCGCGCCCCGTACAACCCTCCCACCGCCTCGCCCGCGGCGACGATGGCAGCCCCGGCCCCCGGCAACTTGCCCGGCGAGAATTTCCATCAGGATTACGGCGTCAACCCCACCGAAGATACCTGGTCCGATCACCTTTCTACTTTTGCGCTGGATGTCGATACCGCTTCTTACACCCTCACCAAGCGCTATGTGTCCGAAGGCGGCCTGCCGCCCATCGACGCAGTGCGCGCCGAGGAGTTCATCAACGCCTTTGATTCTGGTTACGCCGCGCCGGAGGATGTGGCCTTCAGCCTGTATGCCGATGGCGCGCCCAACCCCTTCACCGAATCGGGGACTTACTTGCTACGCTTTGGCGTGCAGGGCTACAACGTTTCCAAATGGGAACGCCACCCGCTCAACCTGACCTTTGTGATCGACGTGTCGGGGTCAATGTCCATGGAAAACCGCCTGGAAATGGTCAAAGACTCGCTGCGCCTGCTGGTGGACCAGCTCGACGAGCGCGACACGGTGGCTGTGGTGGTCTACGGCTCGGAAGCCCGCGTTGTGCTGGAACCCACCAATGGCTCCGATCCTGAGCAAATTACCCGTGTCATCAGCCGCCTGCGCACCGAGGGTTCCACGAATGCCGAGGCCGGTCTGCGCCTGGGTTACCGCTACGCGATGGGCATGTACGACCCTAACGCCAACAACCGTGTCATCCTGTGCTCCGATGGGGTGGCCAACACCGGCACCACCAGCGTGGACGGCTTGCTCGAGTTCATCGGCGGCTATGTGGAAGAGGGCATCAGCCTGGTGACCTACGGCTTCGGCATGGGTAACTATAACGATGTGCTGCTGGAACAGTTGGCCGACCGCGGCGATGGCTCTTACGCCTACATCGACGACATGGATGAAGCCCGCCGCCTGTTCGTGGATGAACTGACTGCCAGCTTGCAAGTGATTGCCTACGATGCCAAGGTGCAGGTGGATTTCAATTCCGACGTGGTTTCGAACTATCGCTTGATCGGCTATGAGAACCGCGAGGTCGCCGACCAGGACTTCCGCGATGACAGCGTGGACGCCGGCGAGATCGGCGCGGGAATGTCGGCTGTGGCTTTGTACGAAGTGGAGCTGGTTCCGGGCGCCGAAGGGCGCATGGCTACCGTCCAGTTGCGCTGGCAGGATGCCGACACCCGCGAGGCCCGCGAGATCAACGGCAACTTCAATAGCTGGGACCTGGCTGCCTCCTTTGAGGATGCCGATCCTTACTACCGCCTGGCGGTGGTGGTGGGGGCTTTCGCCGAGGTGCTGCGCGCCAGCCCTTACGTCCAGGTGGGCCTGAACGAGTTGAGCCGCCACGCCGACCGGCTGGCTCGCCAAATCCCCGATGAGCAGGTGAGCGAGTTCGCCGACCTTGTGCAACAATCGGCGCGCCTCATGCGCAGTGAGTGGTAAATTTTTTCAACGCAAAAGACGGGCGCTTCGCGCCCGTCTTTTGCGTTGAAAAGCCTTTGGTGGTTAGTTGGTGAGTTTAATGCCCCAGCGAGCAAACACTTCGAATACCGCCAACTTGGCCTCCACCGATTCCGGTGAGAGTTTACGAGATTTAATCAACTCGTTAGCCTCCCAAACGGCCCCGCTCAAGCGGTCACGCAGCCCGGTAGGCAGGCCGGGGAAGGCCGCCGCCATGCGCTGGTTTTGCGTGTTGGGGCGGGCTTGTTGCAGCGTATCGTAAATCTCCGGGCCGAGTTTATCCGCCAGCAAAAGAATGTCATCGCCTTTGGGTAGAGCATTGCCCTCGATCCATAGGACCAGGTCGGTCTGGCTGACACCCAGGTAGCGGGCAAAGGCATAATACGATTGTGAGCGCCCCTGGGCCTGCTCCCAGTCGCGGAATTTTTGTGTGAGCCATTCTTTACAAGCGGCCATCGCTCAACCTCCAAAATCAGTTTTCTTTTGGGTAATACCCTGAAATTGTATCTACTCACCGGAATTGGGTCGGGCCTTTTCACCTTTGCCGTGAGTAGTTACCCAGATTTGATCTAATTTTACTCCAATACCCACAGCCAGGTATTGGAGTACGTGCAGGTGGTTTCACCCGATTCCTGGAACACGCCCAGACTGACGAACCCCTCCGATAGTTCTCTAGAACTAACCGATTTGTGTTCATCGCCGTTGATATAAGGAATAATATCATTACCGTTTACCACAAAGGTGAGGGTATTGTAACCATCCTGCGAGTCGTCGATGGAATCGCTGAACTGTACATCCCCCGTCATGGTCGACTGCCATTTTCCGTGATCCCAGTACTCAAAATCCCACATCGGCGCATTAACCAAACGCATTAAGTAGAAACGGTATTGCTCGCCGTTAATTACATCTTCTTCAGAGCGAAAGCTGAGTAAACAACCCGCTAGCCCGCTCTTGCTGTTCCAGACCACATCCGTCTGCAGGACAAAGTTCGCAAACGACTCTTCCCCAATCGTTCTCAGCGCGTAACCGCCATAGGAGTTGGTCGATACCTTCACCTCATCCGGTTGATAGAAACCCAGATGGCCCTGGTCGGCAGAGACCCCCACATCCTCCAGGTCGTCCGCGATCAAATCAACCACTTCTTGTACCTCCGAGGTGGCTTTGGCTGCCGCGATGGCGGTTTTGTTGGGGGTAGCGGTCGCTGTCGGCGGGGCCTTCGTGGCCGTTGGTTCAGGTGTTTTCGTCGCGGTAGGCTCTGGCGTGTCCTCCGGCGGCGCAAGCGTGGCGGTATTTGCCGGGGGGAGCGTTGCGGTAGGCTTGGGGGAAGATGTGGCGCAAGCAATTTGGAATAGCACTAACACAATCACAACGACTACAATGGACCGGTTGCGCTGCGTGAGAGAGGGTGTCGATAGGTTCATTTTGTTCTCCTTGTATAAATAAGTGGTAGCGTCAGTCGAAAGACTGACATACAATGCTCGTAGAAGCTGAGGTCGACGTTGTACTCCTTGA
>JAFGLU010000028.1 GCA_016927865.1 Anaerolineaceae bacterium | reverse complement strand
TCCGCTCGCTCAAAGCTGAATTCCCACTATACTGCTGTCCACGAGGACAACAAGAAATTCAAGTAAACTTAGTTTCCGATGTAATAATTTTGTTTCCGATACAACTGGATTTTTTATTATACTGTGAATGAAATGAATGTGTGGTGTCGCTCAAAATTGATAATCGCCCTGACGCATCCCACGCACAAACCAGAAATGAGAAAGAATTAGGTCGCACACCCATTACATCTCCCATTGAGATCTCTTTAGATACTACTGTTGGGCATCTGCTATTTGGTAGGAGCACATCTCAGCTACGCTCAACAATCGATGTGTAATAATGTCAAACTCCATGTCAGTGGCAAGAGCCCCCTCATTCGCGGTAATCATGTAAAATCGTTGTATGACCGCTGCACGTATCCTCATCGTCGATGGCGAACCCAAGAGCCTCTCCTTGCTGCGCGAAGTGCTCTCCAGCGCGGGCTATACCCCGCTGACTGCTGCCCGGGGCGAGCAGGCTGTCGGCATGGCTGCCGTGGAGCAGCCCGTCCTGCTCATCCTCGATGTCGTTCTGCCCGGCGAGATCGACGGCTGCGAAGTCATCCGCCGCGTGCGCGAATTCTCCGACCTGCCCATCATCCTCCTCACCACCCAGGCCGGTTCCGAGGATGTGCTGCGTGGCTTCGAAGCAGGCTGCGACGATTACATCACCAAGCCTTACGATCCCCGCATCCTGCTGGCGCGGGTGCGCGCGCTGCTGCGGCGTTGCGCCCGGCAATCTCTCGCTTCCGCCGCGCTCAACTGCGGTCCCTTGATGATTGAACCTTCCGCCCAAAAGGTGACCCTGGACGGGTTGGAAGTCTACCTGACCGAAACCGAGTACAATTTGCTGCTCGAGTTTGCCCGCAACCGCAACCGGGTTTTGACCCACGAACATTTGTTGAAGGCCGTTTGGGGCGTAGGGTTCAGCAGCGAGGTGACCTACCTGCGTTCTTACGTTCACATGCTGCGCCATAAAGTCGAGCATGACCCTTCCAAACCCCGTTTCATTATCAGCCGCCCGGGGATCGGTTATATGTTCGTTGCGCCCGACAGCGATTCGCCAGAGGAGTAATCGATGGATAACAGCAGACCCTTCAACATCTTCGAGATGGCTCAACGGCAGTTTGACAACTGCGCCGAAATCATTGGGCTGGACCATCCCATGCGCGAGTTTCTGCGCACCCCGCTGCGCGAATACCAGTTCAGCCTGCCCGTGTTCCTCGATTCCGGCGAGCCCATCGTCCTGCGCAGCTATGTGGTGCAGTTCAATGATGCGCTCGGCCCCACCAAAGGCGGCATCCGCTTTCACCCCGGCCAATCCGTCGACACCATCCGCGCCCTGGCCATGTGGATGACCTGGAAATGCGCCGTCACCAACCTGCCCCTGGGCGGCTCGAGCAGCGGCATTGTCTGCGACCCTCACGTTCTGTCGCTCAGCGAGCAGGAGCGCATCTGCCGGGGTTTTGTGCGCCGCATTGCCCACTTCTCTGGGCCCGATTGGGACGTACTCGGCCCCGACATCATGACCGGGCCGCAGCACATGCTGTGGATGCTGGATGAATACGAAACCATCCATAATAAGAAATGCCCCGGCTTCATTACCGGCAAGCCCATCGGCTACGGCGGCTCCAAAGGCCGCAAAGAGGCCTGCGGCTACGGCGTGATGATCACCGTGCGCGAAGCGCTCAAGGAGTTGGGCATCGACATTCAAAACACGCGCGCCAGCATCCAGGGCTTCGGCTCGCTGGGCAAACACGCCGCCCAGTTGTACACCCAAATGGGCGGGACGGTCACCTGCGTGGCCTGCTGGAATCAGGCCGACCGCACCGCCTATTCCTTCCGCAAGCATGGCGGCATTGACTACGACGAATTGGTGTCCATCACCGACCCCTTCGGTGAGATCAACAAGGAAAAGGCCATCGAGCGAGGCTATGAATGCCTGCCCGGCGATGCCTGGATCGAGCAAGACGTCGACATTCTGGTGCCCGCCGCCCTCGAAAACCAAATCCGCCCCGACAACGTCGGCGCCATTCACCGGCGGGTCAAAATCATCGCCGAAGGAGCCAACGGGCCAACAGACCCCGAGGCTTACAGCACGCTGGCGGAGCGAGACATTCTGGTCATCCCCGACATCCTGGCCAACGCCGGAGGCGTTATCTCCAGCTACTTTGAGCAGGTGCAGTCCAACATGAACTATTACTGGAGCAAAGACGAGGTGCTGGGCAAGCTGGATTCGCACCTTACCTCGGCCTACTTTGACGTCAGCAACTACGCTCGCAAGAACAACTGGTCGCTGCGCGACACTGCCTATATCCTGGCCGTGGACCGGGTTTCGCGCGCCTGCCAGGAGCGCGGCTGGATTTAGGAGAAGCGCAGCATGGATGCCAGCATCAATGATTACCGCTTGATCTCTCTGCGCCGCGGGCCGGGCAAAGGCTTGTTAACCGAGGGCCGCGAAGAAATTGGCGGCAAGGCCCAGGGGTTGCTGTCCATCCAGGAAGCCCTGGCGGGGGCCGGAAAGACCTTTACGGTCGACATCCCCAAAATGACCGTCCTCGGCGCCAGCGTGTTTGAAGCTTTCATGGAACGCAACCAGTTGTGGGACACCGCCCTTTCCGACCTGCCGGATGAGCGCATTGCGCACGCCTTTCAAAAGGCCGACCTGCCCTTTGAAGCGCTGGGCGAGCTGCGCAACCTGGCCACCCGCTGGACCACCCCGCTGGCGGTGCGTTCCTCCAGCTTACTGGAAGACACCACCGACATGCCCTTCGCCGGGATTTACCAGACCAAGATGATCCCCAACAACGGCCACGACCCCGATGTTCGCTTCCAAAAACTGGTTGAGGCCATCAAGCTGGTATGGGCTTCCACTTTTTTCAGGGTAGCCAAGGATTACTGCCAGGCCACCAGCCTGTGCGCGGGCGACGAGAAAATGGCCGTCATCATCCAGGAAATTGTCGGCAAAACGCACGCCGACCGCTTCTACCCCGAGCTTTCGGGGGTGGCCCGCTCCTTCAACTATTACCCGCTCAAACCGGCCCGCCCCGAAGACGGCGTGGTGAGCCTGGCGTTGGGGCTGGGCAAAACCATCGTCGACGGCGACAAGACCTGGGTCTATTCGCCCGCTTACCCCAGCAAGCCCGCGCCGTACAAGTCGCTGGAAGAGCTGATTGAGCAAACACAAAACGAGTTCTGGGTGGTCGGCCTGTCCAAACCCACGGAATACAACCCTATCAAAGAAACCGAATTCCTGCAACGCCTGAACCTGACCACCGCGGAAAAAGACGGCACCCTGGCGCGCCTGGTTTCCACCTACGACCCCGAATCGGAGCGGCTCTCGCTGGGCGCCGGCTCGCGCGGCCCGCGGGTGCTCAACTTTGCCCCGCTGCTCACCATGAACGACACCGGTTTCAACGACCTGATCGCCGATCTCTTGATTCGCTGCGAGCAAAAGCTGGGCTGCCCGGTGGAGATTGAATTTGCCGCCACCTTCGACCCCCACCATTTTGGCTTCCTCCAGGTGCGCCCCATGGTGGTTCCTTCCAGCATCGTCGAACTCACCTCCAGCGACCTGGCCCAGGATAACGTCCTGCTGGCCTCGGAGGCAGCTTTGGGCAACGGCAGCACGCAGGACATCACCGATATCGTCTACGTCATCCCCGAGCGCTTTGACTTGAAGCACACCCGGCAGATCGCCGGAGAACTGGAGCAGCACAACCAGCGCCTGATGGCCGAAAAACGCCCCTATGTGCTGATGGTCTTCGGGCGGCTGGGCACCCTGGACCCCTGGCTGGGCATCCCGGTCACCTGGGGGCAGGTTTGCGGCGCGAAGGTGATTGTGGAAGCCACCCAGTCCAATGTGCGGGTCGAGCTCAGCCAGGGTTCGCACTACTTTCACAACATCATCAACCTGGGCGTGCTGTATTTCTCTATGCCCACCTACAGCCCCTACTACATCGACTGGGGCTGGATCGAAAAGCAGCCCGCCGTGCACGAAAGCGAATTTGTCCGCCACGTGCGCCTCCCTGCCCCGCTCAACGTTAAAGTGGACGGGCGCAGCAGTCGCGGCGTGATTACCACGCCATTTTTATGAAATTTTGATAAACTGCCCCTCATTTTTTACAAAATCTTCATGCCCACCATGATATAAATAGTTCCATTCCGGGCCGGGGCACATCTCCCCCACCCACGCTAGAAATCAATCCCCACATCGTCAGGAAAAAATAATATGAGCATCATACAGGACGTTATTGCCAGCGCCCAGGAAAAAGACATTGGGCAGCCCGAATTTTTGCAGGCCGTGCAAGAGGTTCTCACCTCGCTGGAGCCGACCGTTCAAAAACACCCCGACTTCGTCAAAGCCAAAATCTACCACCGCATCATCGTCCCCGACCGGGCCATTCTCTTCCGCGTGCCGTGGGTGGACGACCAGGGCGAGGTGCAAATCAACCGCGGATTCCGCGTGCAGTTCAATAACGCCATCGGCCCCTATAAAGGCGGCTTGCGCTTCCACCCCTCGGTGAACATCAGCATTATCAAATTCCTGGGCTTCGAGCAAATCTTCAAGAATTCGCTCACCACCCTGCCCATGGGCGGGGCCAAAGGCGGCTCCGATTTTGACCCCAAGGGCAAATCCGACGGCGAGGTGATGCGCTTCTGCCAGGCCTTCATGCGCGAGTTGTACCGCCACATCGGCCCCGACACCGATGTGCCCGCCGGTGACATCGGCGTGGGCGCGCGTGAAATCGGTTATCTCTACGGGTATTACATGCGCATCGTTAACCGCAACGAAAGCGTGCTGACCGGCAAAGGCCTGGAATACGGCGGCAGCCTGGTGCGCCCCGAGGCCACCGGCTACGGCGCGGTGTATTTTGCCGCCGAAATGCTGGCCACCCGCAAACAGGAAATTTCCGGAAAAGTAGCCGCCATCAGCGGTTCGGGCAACGTGGCCCAATACACCATCGAGAAGCTGCTGCAGATGGGCGCCCGCCCCATCACCCTGTCCGACTCCAACGGTACCATCGTAGACGAAGCGGGCATCGACCGCGAGAAGTTCGAGTATATTCTCGATCTCAAGAACTACCGCCGCGGTCGGATGAGCGAGTACGCCGAAAAATATAAGGTGCCCTTCTACGCCAACCAATGTGTGTGGGATGTCATCCGCGAGCAAAACCTCAAAATTGACCTGGCCTTCCCCTCGGCGCACGAGAACGAGATCAACGGCGAGAACGCCCGCGCAATGGTCAAAAACGGCTGCTTCTGCGTCTCCGAAGGCGCCAACATGCCTTCCAACCTGGACGCCGTCCACGAGTTCCTCTCCAGCGGGGTGCTGTACGGTCCAGGCAAGGCCGCTAACGCGGGCGGCGTGGCCGTTTCGGGGCTGGAAATGTCGCAGAACGCCATGCGCCTGTCCTGGTCGCGCGAAGAAGTGGATCAGCGGCTCCAGCGCATCATGCACAACATCCACCAGTCCGCCCTGGAGGCCTCCGAAGCCTACGGCTGCAAGGGCAATTACGTGGTGGGCGCCAACATCGCCGGGTTCACCAAAGTGGCCAAGTCCATGCTGGCCTACGGAATCGTGTAGGAAAGAACGAACGAAAAAAAACGAATGGAACGAATGTACCTTTTCAAGGAAGAAACTTATTTGAGGTGTGTGGGATGCTTCGCATCCCACACACCTCAATTTAAGAGATTTTTCCACCCTGTTACAACTCAATGCCTTAGCTAATTTATCCTTGCTCAGTCTCACACTTATTCACAAAGTCCAAATTGTAACGCACAGCACCGTGATCTCTAAATATCCGGCCTTTTGTGAGGCGGATTGCCAAAATTACACAGTTTTCATCCTGTTCATTGTTCGCCTGGTCGTACCAATCGGAAAATGCCTGGCGAAGTTTCGCCCTGAGTTCAGCGTTTTTTGGGTTTAAGACCCAGCCAAGGTTTTCGCCAATTCCATTTCCGGAAATCCCCTCGAGGCGAACCGCAAATGCAACCTCTTTGTTTCGAGCTATTTGCTGGATTTTATTTGATTTTGCCCAAGTCGTAACATAAAACACGCCGTCTTCATAATAAGCGTCCACATCACGGACATAAGGAAAGGGGGTTCCGTCAGCGCTCGGTTCCATTGCGATGGTTGAGAGCGCAATGACGTTATCTTTTCCGTTGCCACAGCTTTCTTCGAGCAATTTCAAGCCTTCTTCGTATCTGTTCATTGTTAGCTCCTCGTACGGATTTTGATGGTAACTACTCAAATGTGGAAACTTCCTCAGCCTTGGTGAGTAAGCACGGTGCTATTATAGAATTCTTGTTCTATTTTGTCAAGGGTGATTTTGAGGTTTCCCTCACCCGCGCCGTCGGAGCCCGGCGCGACCTCTGCCACGGACATGCTCCGCGATCCCGAAGGGAGAGGGTTAGGGTGGGGGTAATTCCCGGGTATGGAAAAGTTCTTCTTCCCCTCACCCGCGCCGTCAAAGCCCGGCGCGACCTCTCCCGGTGGGAGAGGTGAGGAAAGGGTGAGTGGAATCTCAGCCGACCACGGTCTGGAAGGCAGCTTCGTGTTCACCCAACCAGGCGCGGTGCAGGCGGTACATCCGCGCGTGTTCGAGGATGTCCGCGTTGCCGCTTTCCTGCCCAAAGCGCTCGGACCAATCGGCCAGGGCGTGCAGCCTGTCTTGCAGCTTGACGATCACATCGGCGGAAGGATAGCGAAGCCGCTCGTCACCTGAGGCGTATGCCTCCAGGAAAAGGCCCAGCCGGGCTGCCATTTCCTCTGTCGAAAAAGGCGACACCTCCCCGAACTCCTCCGCCGGGCCGTTGGGCATGAGCGGAACGATGCGGTAAGCCGTGTAGGCGATATCCCACAACCGCGAGCCGGGGGCGCAGGTGTCAAAATCGATCAGGCCCGCGAAACGATGCCCCTCAAACACCCAGTTGTAGGGGGCAAAATCATTGTGGCAGATGACCTCGCTGCCCCCGTCGGTCTGCAGGAGCCAATCGGCGTTCACCGGCGCGAACCCCAGGGTGGCGTCGTGCCATTCGCACAGCCGCTTCGCAATGGTGACCAACAAGTCCCCATCCCACAGCCAATCGGGGGTGTTATGCAGCACCGTGCCCTCGACAAAGGACAAGACGTGCTTGTTCCGTTGGGCGTCCACGCCAAAGGACTGCGGCACCCAGGCCAGCCCCTTCGCTCGAACATGGCCCAGCAGCGCGTGGATGTTGGGCGTGGCGCGGGTAACGTCTTTATAGATCCTTCCGCCCGAAAGGAAGGTTTGGTTCATATTACCGCCCGACAATTCAATCTCCTGGGGCACCCGTCAACTCCTCTATGATTTCGCCACGCGCTCGTCCGGCGGCGATTTTTTGAAACGCCGCGCGCAAATGGCCGCGCTGCGAGGGCTGAGCCAGCCCACGCACAGGCTGCGCCCGGTCTTGCGCAGCAAATCCGTGACGTCAAAAGCCGCGCTCTCGCCCTTCTCCACGGCCCGGTTGACCCTTTCGACCAGTTCTTTGAGGGTGTCCCAAACCACAGGCGGCTCTTCCCATTCCGGTGGGATATCTTCCCCGTCTTCGCCGTCGCCTGGAAAGGGCACGTCATACCAGGCGGTGTTCTCGTGAATGCCAAACCAGCCGCCGGAGATCAACAAGGCCGGGTAGCGTATTCCATCGAGGAGCAAATAAGAATCCATGCCCTTTGCTCCCACTTCGATCCTGACTTCCGCCTGGTCAAAGGATACCGAGCGCCGCCAGTTTTGAACATGGCCCTGCCAACGACCGATCAACAGGCTGTTGGCAAAAAGAAAAACCGCCGAGAAGCGCGAGCCGTCCTCCCAAGTAACGGACTGCCCATCGGTCGGCAGCGCGGCCGCGCCGGTGTTCAGCGAACCGACCTTCACATAGGGTGCAAGGTCGATGGCGCGCACGCTGCCATCCTCGAAAAACATCTCGAGGCAATCATCGATTCGAAAAACTTGTAGGATAGAATGCATAGGTTTTTTCCCGAACTCAACCAATTATAGTTTAGATGTTCGGCCTTCCAACCACCTTTACTCTACCTGCACCCACTGCCCGTCTTGCAACCGGAAGGACCAGGTGGCGCTCTGGCTGGGACAGCACAGGCCGTCCTCCGGCCCGTGCACGCGCATCAACAGGGTGAGCAGGCCGCCGTCGATGGATCCTCCTTCCACCACCACCCGGTCGCCCAGGGAGCGCGATGACACATTCCGGGCGGCTCCGTCCACGTTCAAAACCGCCGCCATCTCCACAAAATGCCCGGTCCCGCCGTTCTGCGTCGCCAGGAACACAACCGCGTCCTCGGCCCCATCGCCGTTCAGGTCGCCGTAGAAAAGCGCGTCCAGCATGCGGGTGGTGTACGCTTCCGACGACTCCTGAGAAGTGGGCGGGGTGCGGTAATAGATGCCGTCGGTCAACTGGAACTCGCCCCAATCCACCGAGTTGTAGACCCCATTTCGCAGGGTTTCCAGTGAAAGGGCGGCAACCGGCGGCGGGGTTGGCGGGAGGGTTGGCCCCATCAGGGTTGGGGCCGGGGTGGGGGCAAGGGTGGCCTCAAGCGGCGCAGTCGGAGTCGGCTCCAACGTGGACGCGGGCTGGGGGATGCAGGACGCCAATAGGAAGATGCATAGAATCAGAAGGAAATATTTCTTCAATGTTTTCACCTCAGGATAAGGACGCACAACCCGTGAATGTTGTTCCCTATTCACGGGTTGCATCAGGATGCCGCGCCTACCTCCCCTTACACCCTGAGCGAACCGCGGAATCCCCGGGACGCGTAGTAAGAGTCCGCGCCGTTGTGATACACAAACACATGCTCATAGCGCCGGTCGCCAAAGATGGCCCCGCCGTGCTTGCGGATCTCGGGTGGCGTCTTCAACCAGCTCGAGGTTTTCAGATCGAACGCCCCCAGCGTTTGCAGCACGCGATATTCTTCTTCGGTCAGGATCTCGATGCCCATTGCTCCGGCCATGCCCAGCGCGGAATCGGCGGGCTTGTGCTCTTTCCTGGCCTCCAGCGCCTCCCGGTCGTAGCACAGGCTCCTGCGCCCCGCCGGGCTTTCCGCCGCGCAATCGTAGAAAAGGATCTCGCCGGTGGCTGCATCGCTGCCCACCACGTCCGGCTCGCCGCCGGTGCGCTCCATCTCGCCGAGCGTATCCAGCCTGGCGGGGTTTGCCTCCAGCCTGGCCCGCACGGCAGCCCACTCCAGGCCCGCGTGGCGGTGCTTGTTCTTCTCGAAACGGGCCTGCAGCACCCCCAGCAGCGCTTCGCGCTCCGCGGAGGTCGGCGGTTGATTGGGACGGTCAGGTTTCATCAGGTACTCCTTGCTTACGGGCGTTCATACAAGTACACCACGCCCCCATAAAACTCGCGCGTGCGGGTCACTTTCATCTGCGAGTCCAGCGTTTGCGGGACGAGCCCATTTGGATCGGTGTACGAGTCATGGCTGTATACCAGCCAGACGCGCTCCTCCCCGCTCACCAGGGAGATCAACGCGGGGATGTCTTCCTCCGTCATCTCCGGTTCCAGGATGGCATCCTCGATCAGATTTTTCGGGACGCCCTGCCGTTCTATCTCGATCGAATACAGGTCTTCGTACTGACGGAAATAATAGTTGAAGGGAATGACCGTGAAGTTGGAGTTGAACAACACTAGATCCCCCTTTTCGGCGAACTTGGCCACATACCCGGCGGGGGTGCTCCAATCTTCTTTTTGAAACCACCTGAAATAATCGCCCGCCGAAAAGAGGTTGATCGATCCAAACACCCCAATGGCGATGAAGATGAGGAACCGATTTTTTAATTTTGAGATCCCGGCAGCCAGGAAGATGAATAAGGGGATGGTGACCCAGATCAGCGTCCGTTCCGAAAAAATCGGCCGGCGCAGGCTCACCAGCAGCTCGCCCAGGATGGGGATGGCAAACAAACCGGCCAGGAGGAAAAACTGGCTGAGTTTTTTGCGGAAATAGACCGCCCCCAGAAGGAGCACGCCCCCGTATAGGCCCCAAACCACCCAGGACACCCCCTCTGAAAGCGGCGCGGACGCGTTCAAGAAAGAGCGCAGCGACCAGAGAACGGTATCCCAGGTAGGGGCAGGAATCCAAAAGCGCTGGTCGACAACTCCGGCTTGCTTGATGAAGCGGGGCAGCCAGGGACTCCACAGGAGGAGGGTGGCGATTTGGGCAATGATCCAGTTGCGCAGAGAGGGCGCATAAAGGGAAGGCTGGCCCGCCGGTTTCTTGAGCCGTTGAAAAAGGATCAGCCCCAGCACCGTGACGTTGGTGGCCAGGGGGAAAAGCACGGCGGTATTATGGCTGAAAAGGGTAGCCACGCTGAACACGATGAACGCCACCCAGGCCAGGTCGGTCTGGATGGCTTCCAGGTGCAAGCCGCGATGCCGCGAAAGCCAGGCTCTCCACCCGCTTTGATTGCGCGGCTGATAAGGCAGCCTGGAATCATCCCCCTCGCCGGGGTCAACCTTGCCGGCGGCCCGCCAGACGCGGGGGTATTCGCGGAACTGGCTGCCAAAGGGCTGGGCAGAGCGCGGGTCGGTCAGCAGGCGCACCAGGGCATAGATGGCAACCGCCGCGTTGAAGGTGAGGAGGGCGTACATGCGCGTCTCCTGGGAGACATAGATGTTGAGCGTTGAAACCGCCAGGAACACCGCCGCCGCCAGGCCGATCATCACCCCGCCCAGGCGCTTGCCGATCAGATAGAGGATCGGGATGGTCCCCGCGCCGAAAAGCGCCGACAGCAAACGGGCGTAATAGGGCGTATCGCCAAAGGCGCTGACCCAGTAATGGAGCAGCAGGTAATATAGCGGCGGGTGCTGGTCAATCTTGACCACCCATTGGAGCATGTCGGCCACGCTTTGGTTAGCCATCCACACGCTGAAGGTCTCATCCAGCCACATGCTTTTGATGTTCAGTTGCAGGGCACGCAAGAAAAAGCCCATCAAGGTGATCGCGATCACCAACCAGGGCGCAGCATCGTCCAGTTCAATATTTTCGTCCATAGTTTACCGGAAGCCGGACAGGAGGCGCGCACGAGTCCCGGCTTCCCCTCGATGGTTATTATACTCATTTCCCGCCGTCCAACCGCGCCTACCGTTCCTCTCTTCGTAGGTCGGGTCGAGGGGCATTGGTTCGGCAATTTCATGGGGAAGTCTCCCGCCCCGATACCCGACAAAAGCGGGATGTTGGGTTTCGCTTTCCAGGCTGGATGGTTCAGGCTCGCTTAAATCCGCTCAACCCAACCTACTCGGGAACTTTACCGCGTCTTTGGAAATTTTATCAGCCTTAATAAGGGGCTAACTAGCCAAGCGATAATCAACAAACCCAAGATAAAACTGAGACTGAAACCGTTGGCCAAATAAATCTGAACGGTAAAGGTTGTTATTGCAACTAAAACCAACAGTCGAAATACAAGACTCACTATTGAAAACCCCAAAGCGCCTTGTTCAACTTCTAATGAGATTAAAGATTGCTTTTCCCATGCCGGGTTGCGTTGTAGTCCAAACTGATAATGCGCACCATCACTTGTTGAGACTTTCAAAAGTGAACCACCAGAAATATGAAGCAAAGTTGCTTCCTGAATTGTAGAAAGCGGTATTACCCAATCGCCACAACGCAGATTTTTTGTCGTTAACATCAGAACGTCCCGTCTTGCTGTGGCCCAACCCATTTCATACTGCGCATCTTGATTGGAAGACATTTTTCTAGCTTTAGTGCCATCCGAAATAATAACTTCTTCTTCGGGGTGCTGTTCCTTGAATTTCTTGACCCTAGATCGGACAAGGTACGCAGTATTTACAATCATTCTGTCTAACATGGTTACATGTACCTACCAGTTAATCTTGTAATAGCCAGGTGTTTTAGGAGAAAAAGCGAAATCAAGTTTCATTTTCCACCCTAATATCGCTGTCCCTTAATTTCTCAACTCATCAGCTTAATTATACCCTCCCAAATCCGAACACCAATCAGAAAGCGCCCTCCATTTCTGGAGGGCGCCCGAACCTCTAACTTACCGCTTTCTTCACCAGCGCGGCGATCTTTTCCTCCACCGCGGGGGTCAGCGCCGTTAATGCAAAAGCCGTTGGCCAAAACGAACCCTCGTCCAGGTGAGCTGGGTCGTTAAAACCAAGGGTCGCATAGCGCGAGCCGAACTTCTGCGCGCTCTGGAAAAAGCACACAATTTTGCCGTCCCTGGCATAAGCGGGCATGCCGTACCAGGTTTTCGGCATCAGCTCGGGCGCGACCCTCGTGATGATCTCATGCAGCCGCTGGGCCATGCCGCGCTCCGGCTCCGGCATCTCGGCGATTTTTTCCAGCAGGGCGCTTTCTCCCGCCGCCCGGTCTTTTTCCGCGCGAGCCTCTGCTTTCAGCTCTTTCGCGCGCTCCTTCATGGCGGCGCGTTCCTCGGCGGTGAATCCCGCGTTTTGTTTATCGCTCATACAAATCTCCTTTCCGTTGGGCACTTCATGCCAAAGATGAACCCGTATGGTAAGGGCAATTCATGAATTGCCCTTACCATACGTGGATTCGGCGAGTGGATACCCCATTATTGTAGAACAAAAATTCTTTACTGTCAAGATCAAAATTATCCAAATTTATCTCTGCCCCATTTCCACTGTTTTTGTAGACTGCCAAATGAAAAAATAAGGCGCTTAAGGTCGAACCTTGTCGCCCTAAGCGCCATTTCTTCAAAAGAGGAGTTCACTCAACGGGATATCTGGAATTTTTCCAGGTCTCCCCCGCCTTGCAAACTAGCCCCACACCTTCACCCGGTTATGCCCCGACTTCAAGCCTTGAATGGGCCCCACCAGCGGTTTCTCCGGCCTGTGCGCGCCCAGGTAGTCCTGGTCCAGGGTGATCGGGTTGGCGTTGGGATCGTCGAAGATGGCGTCCACAATGCGCACCGTGCCGAGCGTCTCGGTGGATTCGATTTTTGCCGGAACATCCAGCATCCCTTGGGGAATATCGATCTCCAAATACACCTGCGCGCCTTCTTCGATGATTTTCACGCCGGGATCAAAGGCTTTGTCGGTGAAGCCGCCTGTTTCGTGGTCGCACGCTTCCGCGCCGTGGAAATAGGCATTGGTATGGATATAGGCAGGCTGTTCGATCTTTTTGAACAACTCCACGTCGCCGGGGCCGTGGCTCAACAATGTTTCGATGAAATGCTCATAGGAAGACGTGTTGGGGTTATACAACGCCGTGCCGCAGCCCGGATAACCTTCCACGCCGACAAACAGGTTGTTGAAGAAGCGGTCATCGCCGCCATAGACCACCGCCGTCCCGGCTACCTGCGTGGTATGCGGGAAGTGGTAGGGGGTGGAGCGGTCCAGCACCTTGATCATGTGCATCTTCCCGCAGCACAGGTTGTTCACGTACGCCCCGCCCTGGGCAGCGTTCTCAAAGTTGAAGTCGGAAGCGAAGATGTTGTTGTCCACCAGGTGCGGCCCGTGGGTGACCTCCACCATCAGGTCGCAGTCATTGTTATAGTACAGGTTGTTGGTCACGCGCACGCCCTGGGCCTGCCAGTCCAGCCAGGTGCCCAAGGTGCAGTTGTTGATGCGGTTGTGATGAATCTTCACGTCAATGGCGGCATGCATCTTGATGCCGGCGATTTCATAGCCGAAAAACTCATGCTTGACAGCGATGTTGTAAATGTGGTTGTTGTAGATCTCACTGAACACGCCGCCCATGTGGCCCACGATGCCGTTTTGCCCGCAGTCGTAGATGACGTTGTTGCGGATGACGTGCGAGCCGATCTTCTCCTTGCTCCAGCCGATCTGCAGCCCGCGGAAAACCGCCTCCATCTGGTATTGGTAGCCCGGTTTTTGGTGGCGCCGCGAGTTCAGGTTGTGCCCGGTGGAAGCCTCCTTGCCAATGCTGATGCCGCTGCACTTGGCGTCATGGATGATGTTATTCTCAATGATCCAGCCCTTGCTCCAGTGCGCGCCCAACAGGCCGGGTTGGTCGGCGGTCGGGGGCGTCCAGGGGCACGCCGCCTGCGCCATCTCAAACCCGCGCACGGTGATGTAGTTCATCCCCGATTTCGCCGGGTAGAAGCAGCACTTGCGCACATTGATTTCCACCAGCTCCTGGTTGGGATCCGCGCCCTGGAAGTTCGCGTAAATGGTGGTGTTGTCGTCATCGGTTTCGCAGAACCACTGGTAAATGGTCTGCTCGGGGTGCAGGATCAGCTCGTCACTTTTGAACCAGGGCAGGTTGGTCACGCCGGTGCGCATGACCGGGTTCTTCACCTCGTCCAGAGAATTGGCCTCGTAGAACGAAACGCCGTTCAGATACACATCGCCCGGGTGGAGGACAACGCCGGGCTTGCCCACGAACCAATCGCCGCCCAGGACTTCTTGATAAGGGTTGTAATCGCCGAAGAAGCTGTTGGGCAGGGTCACCTGCCAAACGGTGCCTTCCACTTGCTCCCAGCCCTGAATGCGCTCGGAGCCTTTGATGACCACCTTCTCACCATCGGCGGCTTCGTAGGTGATCCGGCTGATGTTGCTGTAGCCGCTGTGCGCGGGCTTGACCCACTCGCGGTACTCGCCTTCGTGAACGATGATCTTGTCGCCCGTCTCCGCAATCTGGGCGGCTTTAGAAATTGTGCGGAATGGATGCTCCTTGGAACCATCCGCCAAATCGCTCCCGGTAATTGCTACGTGAAACTCTTTCTTCATGGTCATGCCTCCTAGCAGGAATTTTAGGTTTAGCTAAATTGTAGCTTCATCTTGCTTTTTTGAGAAACCAATTTGCTCTTCAATCATCCAACTCTGCCGTGTACCAGAAGGGCAGGGACCAGGGTTCCGAATTCACCGGCTCAACCGTTTGCAGTCGCCAAACGCACCTTCATAGCGTCTTGTTCTTGAACGACTATCGACGGTCCTTCTTGAGCAAAGAGAGCATTACCAAATCCACATACCCTTTCTGTTCGCGTTCGTATTCTCTCAAGATTCCTTCTTGCGCAAACCCCGCTTTTTTGAGCAGACCTAAACATCCAGCATTGTCTGGATCAACGACCGCTTCGATGCGATTGAGTTGCATGACCGAAAAGCCATACTCCAGAACTGGCTCCAAAGCCTCTGTCATGATCCCTTTCTGCCAAAACGCTTTAGCCAGCTTGAAACCAATTTCAGCTCTGGAGTGAGCTATTACATGATTGTGAAAGCCTATATCTCCAATATAACTTCCTACAGCCTTCTCGGTAATGACCCACCGAATCCCTTCTGCCTGGGCGAATATCTTGTTGAACCAGTTAATTTCCCCCAAGGCTTCCGCTTTGCTCTCATATGGTGCCATGCCGTAATATTTCATTACGGCTTCATCTTGCGTGGTTTCCAATAATGCGCTTACATCCTTCTGCAAAGGCCTTCTCAGTTTTAATCGGGCAGTTTCAAGGATCGGGAATTTCTGCTTGTTTTCCATAGTACCCTTTTTCAATTATTGAGTGGTTTTGAATCGCCAACGGTTTGCGCCTGCGGATCATGGCTCTGGGGTGGGATTGCATCAGAATCATGACCCAACAAAAAGCAGCGCGTATGAGAAGAAGATCACCGCGTCTGGGATGAAATGGATGATCCAGGGCCAGAGGAAGCCTTTGGTCTCCAGCATGCTCTTGCCCAACAACCACGCCAGGAAGCCGACCATCAGGAAACCAAGCAGGCCGGGCGGCGAGCCGTACAACCAATGTCCCAGGCCAAAGAAGACAACGGTCAGGAGCAATGTGTGGGTCTTACCAATGGTCTCATGCAGGGTAGAGAGGAGCGAGCACCGATAGTAGGCTTCCTCGGTGAAGGCATTGACCGCCGCGAGGAGCAGGCAGGCCGGCAGGAGTGGCAGCGCCCGCAGAATGGTCTCGCCTGAGGGTGCAATACCGAGGATGGTCGGGATGAAAACACCCACAGCGGCGCCCCCGGCAAAGAACCAACCAATGGCTTTCCAGGATTCACCCTTCTTGATCCCCAGCCAACGGACCGGCTCGACCGGAGCGTCCACCTGTCCTTTTACAAAGAAGAAGGCGCTGCGGTCGCGTTTCATGAGCCACAAAACAGCCAGCACCGCCAGGGCCACCAGGATGTCGAGGATAAAAATCGCCGCAAATCCGGTGAAAAAGGAGACGCCCTTGTAATTGAAATTCCCCTGGAACCAGGCCGTGTTGCGCACCAGATTATTCAGCCCGAGGGCCACAAAGAGGGTCAGGAAGATAAGGGCATACTGCCAGAGCGGGCGGATGGCTTTGATGAGCAGCGTCAGGCCGAGGAAAACAGCCAGGAAACCAGCTTTTGCCCAGAATATCCAGGTCGGGATGGTCCCGCCCAGCCAGGTGATTAGAATGTCCGGCAGGTCGGAGACGACCAGCATGGCCGCCCAGGCCACAATCGTTAAGGTCCGTTTTTCAGTAGGGATAATGTTCATTCTATCTCCTTGTACAGAGAGTGGTTGAACAGGCAGATATCCCCCTTACGCAAGCCTACACTTATAAACCGCATAGCCCTGCGCTGGAACGGAAACCGTGAACGCATCACCCTGCCCATCGATTCTCAACTCCTGTCCAGCCAACAGCTTTTTCTCGGTCAAATCCAGATTACAAGTAAACACAGCCTGCGCTTCCCGCCCAGCCGGGTTCAGGATGACCAGAATCACCTCTTCCCCCACCGCCCGGGCGTAGATGAAGGGGTAGGTGTTTTCTTCGGCGAAAAGCGGCACAAATTCGGCGTAGGCAGCCAGGGCTTTTTCCTGTTTTTTCAATTGGATCAGTTTCTTCACCCGGTTCAACAAGGAGCGAGGGTCTTGCTCCTGTTGGGCCACGTTTGGAAAATCCCCGGCGGCGTCCACCGGCAAATACAACTGCTCCGGCGGGGCAGCCGAGAAACCCGCATTCTTCTCGTTGGACCACTGCATGGGCGTGCGCCCCCCCGCTCGCGGCTTATAGGCTCCTTCCACCTGGGGCAGGTCCGAAGATAACTGCCGCATGCCGATCTCATTCCCATAGTAGATGAAAGGCACGCCCGGCATGGTGATCAGGAAGGCAAAGATCATCTCCAGTTCGTCAACCGTGCGCCGGTTGTTCAAACGAGCCAGGTCATGGTTGCCCAGCGGCAGGGAAATGTAGCCCTTCTCGCGGGTCATGTTGTATTGGTCGAGATACTTTTGCAGGAAGTTGGCAATGTTTCCTTTCCCGGCTTCATCAAAAAAGCTGTGCCCTTCGGAATGACCGTTGAGAATGCGCCAGCTTTCTTTTTGGAGCAGATCGTTATAGCCGTCAAACCAGTGGTGGAAATCAACGTGGAAGCAACCGTCCAGCGCAGACTGCGGATAGGACCACTCCGAGACCATGAAGCCCTGCGGATAATCACGGTCAAAGATCTGCCGGATTTCGCGCCAGAAGCTCTTGGTGCCTTCTTCCTTGGTGCGGTAGAACTGATCGTTGCCCTCCGTGTTCTCAGATTTTACCAACGCCCCCGCCATATCCGCCCGGAAGCCATCCGCACCCATATTCATCCAGAAACGGACCACCCGCTTCAACTCCTCGCGCAGCGCCAGCACATCGGGGTGATCCATGGGCAGTTGCCAGGAGCGCCTGGGGTTGGCAAAACCAAAGTTCAGCGCAGGCTGGCTCCAGTAAAAGTTGCGCATGAACTGCCCATCCCGGCGGGCATAGCCCTGGATGAACTTGTCCTTGAAGGCATCCGGAACCGCTTCCCAGGTGCTGTTCGTCCAGATGTACCAGTTGGAGTATGGATTCTTTTCCTGTTTGCAGGATTCCTTGAACCAGGAATGCTCAATGGACGTATAACTGCCCACGAAATCAAACAGCACCTTCAAGCCGCGCTTGTGCGCTTCCGCAAACAGCCGCCGGGCATCCTCATTTGTCCCATAGCGCGGGGCTACCTGGTAGTAATCGCTGATATCATACCCGGCGTCGTTGAAGGGCGAGGCAAAGAAGGGGTTGATCCAGATGCCATCCACCCCCAGACTTTTCACATAATCCAACTTCTCGATGATGCCCTGCAGGTCGCCAATGCCATCGCCATCAGAATCGTAAAAGGTTTGCGGATAGATCTGATAAAAAACCGCGTCGTGCATCCAATCCGGGCCAGGCGGGATCGTATATTTTCCGGTGATTTTTGTGCCTGCCATGCTGACCTCCAGCGGATTATTGATAACCTTCACGAAAGAAGATCATACCCATTATACAAACCCCCGCAGGGCATGTAAACAAAAAGCGCTCCCCATCTGTGGAAGGCGCTTAATTTTCGCGGTGGCCATGTGGGTGGCTCTTGGAAATTTGAATGGTTCGAGAGATGGATTAAAAACCTTCTCCTTTTTGGATTTTGATAACTACTCTTTTTCCCTGCCTTTGAATGATGATTCTTTCCATAATCCCTTGCCTCAGGTTCTCTGGCAGGTGTTGGGATTGCCAATGACGTTCTTCCCCGGCCTTAACCTCGGCATTCACAGGATCGCTGGCGACAATCGCTTTCAGCGCATAAAGGGCAGCGCCGTAGGCATGTTGCGCAACGTGGGCAGTTCCCACAGCCTGACCCGCAGCGCGCGCAGCAAAGCAAGCCGCGTCATTTTCGATTGCCTGGCGGGCAGCCGCGTGAGCCGCAAGAGAGGCTCCGCGTATTTCGGCCATGCGAAACACGCCTGTGCGGACCCATGCCCGGCAGGCTTCGATCGCCTGGCGGGGGCGGTCATCTTGCGGGTAGGCTTGTTCGAAAAAGGGCAGCACCCGCTCAGCGCAATCTGCGGCCCAGATTGCCAGTGCTTTCTGTTCTTCTCTGCTGTATTTTTTATAAGTAAATTTTGTCATGGTCAGTATCGATCGCGTTTTTCATGGATCTTTAGACGCCCGAAGGTTTGCGTTGCCTGCGTATGGGCGGACGCGGATTCTGTTTGAGAGCGGGAAAAAACTCAAAAACGTGGAAAATACTCATAAAACGCGCAGAATCCCACATGTAAGGTGCATGCTTTGTTGACTAGCGTTTGGGGGAACACGAGTAGCTTGACTCGGAAGAAATATCATCTTTTCGACACACAATCTTCCAGAATTTTGTTGTTGGTACTTCCTCTACTATTGTTGCCTCAACCAATCCGAATTGCTCAAATTCTTCTTTGATGGATTCTTCGTCATAGAAAAAAAGCTCTACACCATCCTTCGTTTTGAAAAGGTCTTTGCCCAATTTTTCGCCTACGCCATAGGTGCTGGCGTGCTTAGTTATCGCTGTAAAGACCATTACACCACCGCTTTTTAACTGAGCATTGCAGTTTGCAAACAGTTGTTTCCTTTCATCTGACTTCAACAAGTGAATCAGTGCATGACAGAAAATTCCATCGTAGATGTCTTGGTCAAATGGCATGTCGCTAATAGAGCCATGAAAGACTTTGATTTCACCACCTAGTAGTTGGTAAGCCAGTTCTATGGCTGTTTTTGAGATTTCAATGCCAGTAACTTCAAATCCGCTATCAAGGAATGGTCTCGCATTTCTTCCATAGCCAAATCCTGGTATCAAAATTTTTTGAAAGCCTAAACCTTTAAAGTGTTTGCAGGTCTCAATGGCTGATATTGTTGGCTGTTCACCCCACATAATCTGCTTATTCTTGAACGCTTCTTCCCAGAACTCAACCATGTTTTTATGGTTCTCCTATATTGTTAAACGCGACCTGCGATTCAAAGACGGTTTTATTTTTTGCTCTTTGACGCCAGCCAGCCAACGGTTGGCGTTACCTGCGTGTGGGCGGGTATGGACTCTGCTTGGGAGCGGGAAAAACCCGAAGCCACGCTGCGCGAAATGCTCGCCGTAGGTGCCGCCCGCGAAGCGTCCCACCCGTCGGATGAACCTCATCATGATAGCAGGCCATCATTCTTCTCAAAAGGACACCATCGTGTCTTAAGATCGCTGGGTTGGGTGCTTTCTTATGTTCCTAAGAAAGCTTCGATCACTGGTCCTGTTGCTACTATCCCCAAATGTCCCCAGCCTTCAAATGTGCGAACCTGTGCATCCGGATATGCCTCTTTTAAAGCTTCTCTTTCTTTCAAAGTATATACTTCGTCGGCATCCGACTCGATTATCAACATCGGTTGTTTCCATATACGTTTTTCCTTTTCCAGCAGCCCATGCCCACAGTGGCGATGATAATCTTCTTCCAGCGCCAACCAGCCTAACAACTCTGCCTTTTGTACGGCCCCTGTTCGATACAATTCTTCCAATACCACTCTGTTAGCTGTCCAATCGGCTGGATCTAACGGTTTGGGTTGATGCGCGTGCCGATCTTGAAGTATCTGCAATGCTCCCTCCAGCAATTTTGCCTCTGAGACAGAGCTGTATTCTTTCTGTGCCTGGGCTAACCCTTCTGCATGAGAAGACGTCGGCAATACGGTATGCGAGAGTACCACACTCAGCACACGCTCTGGATACGACCGCAGAAAACACTGAGCCAGCATTCCCCCTATTGAATACCCAACAATATGGGTAGTTTGGATATGTTTATGATCGAGTATCGCCGCGAGCCCTTCACATGCTCCCTGCATCGTCATCACTTCTCCAGGGATAGTAGGCGCCAATATTTTATATTTTGACTCTAACAAATTGATTTGACAGTAAAGCGATTCTGCTCCGGCTGCAGCAGAGTGCAAGAGCACAACCCATTCAGAACCTTGCCCACCTTCCAAGTAATTCCAACAACATCCATCAAATTCTATTTGGTGGTTGGGGTGGTTCAGGCGAAAACGAGCGAATTGCTCTTGCCAGTAGGCTGGGTCTGATATTGATGTATTAGTCGATTCCATTTCTACATCATCCTCTACGGCTTGTTCAATGAATTTGTATAGCTTTTACCATCATCGCACCTAACGGCAGCCGTTCGCGAAGCACGGCAAGGGCGGGATTTGGCGGACAAATCCACCAGACGTCCACGAAGCATCCGTCGTTGGGGCCAGAATCCCGAAAGTGCGGGTAAAAGTCCGCACTTGTCCGGCACACTCGGTGTTAGGCTGCTTGTGACTTCAGATGCGCGTTTGACTTTAAGAAACGGCGCGGGCTAGAGCGGCAAAAATAATGGATTTAAAAAAAGAACAGGATACAACCTCGATTATGGCACAATATCACAAACTCGGTAATCTATCGCACAATTATTTGTAAGTGTTTGCGATTATTGAAGGCACTAAGGCATACGCTAAGGCCAAACCAAGAAGTAAGGCAACTAACCCTATTCCCCGTAAGGCTAATACTCGTATAGTATTGCTTTCTCCGATAACAAAACGATCAAATCTATCAACTGGATATACATTTGTAAAAAAAGCAAAGAAAGATTTATACAATGAAATATAGGAAACGGCCGCACACGAAAAAAAGAAGATTAAGCCATTACCAATCGAAGGAAAGCTGGAAGCAAGGGCGAAACCGCCATAAATCGTTAAAACCATTGGGGGAATCAACACCACCGCCCAGCCCCAGTATTTCCACTTGATACCTGAATATTGGTTCGAAATCGTCAATAACTCTTGCTCAGAGTATTGTTTTTGACGGAAGGCCACCAAATCTGCGGAGAAGATGATTCCCAACAAAATTACTAAAAAAGGCCAATTTTCAAGATTCATTTTTGCTATTCGTCATACCAACTTGGATTTGTTAAAATTCTGAATATCCTTGGCGAGAGCGGCCCAACGGTTTGCGTTACCTACATTTGGAGTGGGATTTGGCGCAAAAAACCACCAGACGCCCGCGAAGCGTCCCACCCGTCGAGTGCACGCTGTGTTGGGCAGATTTTACTTGGAAACACCAAACTCATCTGACCATACCCATACGTCTTGGATTGCTTCGATCACCACTTCCGGATTGCTAAACCACAGATAATGATTGGCTCCTTCTACGATGACAACTCTTGACATGGGTAAATCCTGTTCCAACCGATCTGCCTGTTCAATGGCATGGGTGTCCTGATCTCCATCCACAATGATGACAGGCACATTTACTTTATCCAAATTGCTTACCAGAGTCGCTAGTGATGCTGGAATGATGAGTGTTTCTTCGGCTGATGCTTTCACATGACTTGGTCGTAGTCCCAGTTCAATTGTGGAATCGTAAAAGGTTTCAGGAACAGTGTTCAATGGAGCGAAAAAGTCTTTATTCTGTTGCAGGATTGCGGGCGCTATCCAGTGACGCCCAATTGGTACGTATAGCGTATGAACAACCATATCCCCAACTATTGGAGTTCTTGCAATGACATTAAAAAAATCTGTGTGCCTTTCGCGCGGATAGGGTGATGAACCCAGCAATACAATTCCTGACAATTCACTTGAGTAGGCTTGGGCATAGGCTAAAGCGATCACACCGCCCCAGGATTGCCCTACGATGATCGGCTGTTCAATTTCTAATTCGTTGAGGGCTGCATGAATCAGTCGTGCTTGAACATCTGGTGTTGCTTCTTCATCGAGTGGCTTTTCGCTATATCCCAAACCTGGTCGGTCAAAAACAATGACTCGATATTTATTCGTAGCCAACTCGTACAGTGGAGAAAGTGAGAAATCTTGGACTTTTCCACTTCCCCCTGAGATGAAAATAACTGGCTGACCTGATCCTGCTTCGACATAGTGCAATCGTACATTTTCCACTGTTACGAAGTTTGCAGGTGGATATTTCGCTTCCGCTCTTTGAATAATGATGTCTGTATAGATTTTTCCGCCAACCAAGATAATTGTTATGATGGCTAACAAAACCCCAAGGAACTTTTTCATATTTCTCCTATAGGTCGGAAGTTAATTTGCCCAACTATTAATTATAACGGACTCTTGATACGCTGTAATTACGCCGTATAACCAACTGAGAGAAGCATGGTTATTTATTGCTAACCAACCCCGAGAAAATTATATATCAAAAAACTCAAAGCACACTCCATCTCTGGAGAGCGTTCAGGTAGAGTCTCTCAAGGGCAGGCTTGCCGCCAGGCGCCAAGCTCTCGATCCTTAAGAATCAGGCTAAAATTCAACCGCTCGGCCTGCTCGCAAAACGGCTCAATGGTTGCGACGCTGTCCGTATATTCCGCGGCAAAAACCGGCTTTCCGGCTTGAATGAACGGCAGCATCTCCTCGCACCAGCCCTGGGCAAAACAATCCTCGGTCAGCGCCCAATCGTAATAGGGCAGAAGGTCCACCGCCTGGTCGGAATCGTTTTTCAGTCCAATCGACAGGCCGCGGGCATGGGCCTCATCCGCCAGCCACTGGTTGTACCTGAGCTGGTCCTCATCCGTCAGCGGAAAGCCGGTGTCATTGTCGTAGCCTTCTATATTATCTGGCTCGACGCCATCAAAACCTTTGGCTCTGCACAAATCCAGTCGGGCGCGCATGACCGGGGCCAACAATTCGATCTGGCGAATATCCAGCCATTTTTCACCCGGCCAACCCACATAATTCTTGCCGATCACCGAAGCGGGGAATTGGTCGGCGTCTGGACGCCATTTTTCCCAACTGCCAACGCTCACATAACAGACGACTTTACGCCCCTGGGCATGCAGCGCTTCGATCACACTGGCCTCGTTTTCAAACAGGTCGATATCGTAAATCTCAACATCGAAGCTCTGGTCAACCGGCAGTTCGCTCAACTGCCATTGCCAGCGCAAGCCGGTCGAAGGCGTCCACCAGGCGTTCGGGCGGTCTTGAGACAGAGGAGGTGGGTTGTGGTCTGTAGGCAGTATTAAAGGGGTGGGCGAGGGCGACGGCGGAACATCCACGACGTTGCAAGCCGCGAACAGCAGCCCCACGACCGCCAGCACGATCCGCGGCGCAAGTGCAAATTTGCCAAAAGGGTTCCACCCCATTTTCTGGTGCGTCATTTCTCAGGCAGGTACCGCGCGCATCCACTCTCGCCCGTAGCGGCTCCCAACCCCAAGTCGGGCAAGGCGTCTCCCTTCATCACATAAGCCTCGAAGGCCCCATCGATCATCCCGCTAAACGTGTCATGGAAAATGTCCTTCAGGGCATCGTTCTTCAAACCCTGGCGCGGGTCTGTCAACACCGCCCGTACCACCTCGTCCAGGCTGCGCCCCTCTGCTTTGAGCTGGCGGTCCAACAGCAAGGCAAACAAAGCCCCCTTGCTATATACCAGCCGCCGGGCATAGCTGTCGCTTCTGGAGTTTCGCGAGACGTCCACCAAACTGCGCGGCTGATCCTCTTCCAGAAAGCGCATTTCACCGTTCAAATCTGCCAGGCATTGATCGGCCTGTTCCGGCAGCCATGCGCCCGAATCGCGCGCGATCTTGATGCCATAGTATTCGGTGAAACCCTCCTGAAACCATTGCGCTTCCTGAAGGGTATGGCTACTGGAGTTCCACCAGTGGAACATCTCGTGCGCCAGTGTATCAGGCGCAGGCACCTGCACGGTGCTGTGCCGGCCCGCCGAGCCACCATTCAAAAAATCGGGTGGAACAACGATCACTGTATACACAGCCTGTGCCCCCGGAGGAGGCGCGCCGATCAAATCCAGCTCAAAGCGCAGGATGGAATCGATCGTCTCCAAGGGCATTCCGCTTGCGGCAGGAATGACCGCCGCGCGCATGGTGGTGTTTTCCACTGTCATTTCCTGCACGTCAAACGGACCCAGCGCCACGTACTCATTCGTTTGCTGCTCCGGGGGAATCAGGAAGCCGTCACCATCGGCTTGCCAGGGCGTCACCGCCACCCACGTATCCGGCAGGCGAAAAACAGCCCGGATCGTCAAACCGGCTGGATTCATCACGGGAAAAGAACTGGTGGTGCGCAGAATAGCCAGGTCTGCGGTTACGCGGCTGACGGCATCAGCCGCCTCGGTCACCTGCGCCCCTGGCGGGTAATAGGTAGGGTCAAGGCTGTATTCCACCACCAGCGTGCCGGAAGCGCCGCCCAACCTGATCCGCCTTTCGTGCGCGCCTTTCCAGAAAGGGCGCGTCACAACCAGCGGCTGGCCATCCACCCACGCAGAAACCGTCTTCAATGCTTCGGGGCGGCGTTTCAAATCCCAGAAAGTCAAGTCGAGATAAGGCCGGCCGTTCAAGGCGCCCGCCGGGAATTCCATGCGCACATCGATCAGTCCAGAGGCCGGGTCGGAAACACGCACTTGGCATTGTAGCGGAAGCTCGGAACCAATAGCAGGCTGCGACAAAATTTGCGAGACGACAAAAACAGCCGCCGCGAGTAGTACCAGCACAATGATGGCTGCCAGAAAGATGAAGCGTGGGCGGCGAAACAGCCGAGAATGGACGGGCAAAATACACCTCCGGTGGTTTTTTGAAGAATAATGGTACTCCAAGAATCGGCGTGGATTCGCCTTGCCCACGCCCAAAAATCACTTCCGGCTGCTCAAAAAATGCAGCCGCAGGATTTTCAGATCGTCATAAGTCGCCGCTCCGCCCAACTGTTCGAAGACCGGTTTCAGGAACTTGCTCCCCAACTGTTCAAAAGCTTGCAGGGCTGCCTCTTGCTGCTCGCCGGGCAAATCGAGCATGGAAAGGAAATCTTCACTTTGCCGCAATGCGTTTCCATCTTGGGTAAAAGCTGCCAGGTGATCGATGATGGTTCCGCGTTTCACGCCGTACTCCTGCATCAAATCTGAGATGGATTGGCCGGCGTTGTAGGCTTCCGCGACGATTACATGCCGGGGCTTGCCCACCGCCTGGCGGGTTGGGCGGGCTTCCCCGCCCTTGCGGGGCAGCTTCTCCTCCAGCCCGCGCTCCCGGCAAAACCCCTGGACCAGATCGAGCAAGATATCCCCGTAGCGTTCGAGCTTGACCTGGCCGATGCCGTTGATGCGCTTGAGACTGTCTGGAGTCAGGGGGTAGTAAGCAGCAATCTCGACCAGGGTGCGGTCGGAGAAGATGACATAAGGCGGCACATGCGCGGCATCGGCAAGGTCTTTGCGTTTTTCGCGCAGAAGGGCAAAAAGATCGCGGTCATACGCCATCTCGCCGGCCTTTTTCCGGGCAGCGGCGGTCTTTTCGGCTTGCGGCACAATCCCCAAGACCGGCTCGCGGCTCCTCAGCACCTCGCTGCCTTTGGGCGTCAGGCGCAGGGTGCGGTAGAGATCATTGCTCTGTTCGAGCAGCCCTTTCTGGATCAACTGCTGGGCAATGTGCAGCCACTGCTTGCGGGTAAACTCCTTGCCGATGCCAAAAGTGGACAGTTCTTGATGGCGGTATTTGAGAACTTTTTCGTTGTCGGTGCCCAACAACACGTGCGCAATATGCGTCGCGGCAAAGCGCTCGCCGGTGCGCTTGACGCACGACAGGAATTTTTGGGCCGCAATGGTGATATCTTCGGGTTCATCGTTTGCTTTGAGGCAGTTATCACACGCGCCGCACGGTTCATCGTCGTATTTCTCACCGAAATACGCCAGCAGCGGCACGCGGCGGCACATGGAACTCTCGGCGTAGTTGGTGAGAGCGTTCAGGTGCAAATAGGCCACCTGGCGCTCGCTCTCTGCCTTTTGGTCGATGAAGTAGCGCAGCTTGGCGACATCCGCGTAGCTGTAGAGCAGCAGGCAGTGGGCAGGCAAACCATCCCGCCCGGCGCGACCAATCTCCTGGTAGTAGCTTTCGATGCTCTTGGGCAAATCGTAATGCACCACAAAGCGCACGTTGGGCTTGTTGATGCCCATGCCAAAGGCAATCGTGGCGACGATGATCTGCACATCGTCGCGGATGAAGTCTTCCTGGTTGGTTTTGCGCTCGTGATCGGACAACCCGGCGTGATAAGCCCGCACCGAGAAGCCTTTCGTGCTCAAAAAAGCGGTCAGGTCATCCACCTGCTTGCGCGAGAAGCAGTAGATGATGCCCGATTGGTCGGGGAAGCGCTGCAAAAAGGCCAGCGTCTGCCCGCCGGGGTCGGTTTTGGGCAGCACTTCGATCATCAAGTTTTCGCGGTTGAAGCTGGCCACAAACTCGTTGTCGTCCTGAAAAGCCAGGGTGTCCTTGATATCCTGGCGCACCCGATCGGTGGCGGTGGCGGTGAGGGCCAGGCAGACGGCCTGGGGAAAACGCTTGCGCACCTGGGCAATCTGGCGGTATTCGGGGCGAAAGTCATGGCCCCATTCCGAGATACAGTGCGCTTCGTCGATGGTCAGGCAAGAGAGCGTCACGCTTTCGAGCAGGTTCAACGTGCGCGGGCTGAGCAGCGTTTCGGGAGCCACGTACAGCAGCTTGATCTCGCCGCTGCGCACCAGCAGCATGTTAACCTGGTAGTCATCGAAGGAGAGCGAACTGTTAAGGAATAGCGCCGGAACGCCCAGCGCATCCAACTGCTCCACCTGGTCTTTCATCAGGGCGATCAGTGGCGAGACCACCACGGTCAAGCCGGGCGAGAGTAGAGCGGGAATCTGGTAGCACAGCGATTTGCCGCCCCCGGTGGGCATGATCGCCAGGGTGTCGCGCTGGCTCAGCACATTTTGAATCACTTCCCGCTGGAGGGGTTTGTATTCCTGGTAGCCGAAGACCGTATTCAAAATGGTTTCAGGGGATTGGGTTGGTGTAACTGGCATGTGATGAATTATATCGCCATAGGTCAGGTTGCCGCTGCACCCCGCAGAAATCAACATGATCAAAGCCGCCGAATAAGACGGCCAAACTCCGGCTAACTGCCTAAACGACTGGCGGCGGCTTTGCCTGCGATTGCGCCACTGCTGAAAGCAAATTGCAGGTTATATCCTCCACATGGGCCGACCACGTCGAGGGTTTCGCCGGTCAGGAAAAGTCCTTTCACCCGCCGCGATTCCAACGTATGCTGATCGACCTCCGTCACGGCAACACCGCCGGCGGAAATTTGGCAGTATTCAAACCCGCGTACGCCCTTTACCCTCAGGCGAGTGTTCTTCAGTTTTTCAATGAGTCCCTCAAGCGCGCGGTCGCTGACCCTTTCCAGAAGAATCTCTTCCGGCAAGTGGGCGTTTTTCAAATAGATCTTTACCACCTTTGGAGGGAAAAAGGCCCCCAGGAATACCCTTAACGGCAGGGTGGTCTTTCGCTTTTGGGCCAAAAGACGCTCAAATTCTTCTCTAAAATAAGCAAGCAAGTCGAGCGACAGCTCCAGGTCTGCCAGGGGGAAGGCGGTCACGTAATGGCTGATATCCATCACCGCGGGCCCATTGAGGCCCCACTCGGTGAAAATGGCATTTCCAGCCGTTGCGGCTACCGGTTGAGACCCATTCCATAATGTGACGCCCATATCCAGGCGCACGCCCTGGAGGGGGCGTAAATCGCCCAATTCGGCCAGGATGGGCGCCAGGGCTGGGCGGTTCGGTTGAACGACATGGCCCAGCCGTTCGAGCGCGGGGAACAACTCTCCGCGCGAGCCAAGGGATGGATACGCCGTGCCGCCGGCAGAAACGATGACCCCATCAAATGCTTTTTCTTCTTCTTTCCCATCCTGGCAAAAGCGAACGGAAAAGTGTTCCCCATTGTGAACAATCGAACCGACTCGCGTTGAGGTGCATAATTTTACATTGGCCGATTTGAGCGCGCTAAAAAAAGCATCCACCACCGTATGCGCGGAATTGGATAAGGGGTAATACCAGCCGTCCGAAGTTTTATAGACCAGGATGCCTATCTCGGAAAGAACTGACAGCAAGTCTTGCACGCCAAACTGGCTGAGCACAGCTTCCATCCAATTTTGATCCGCGCAGGTATAGGCCGCCGCCGCTGCGGCATCATTGGTAATATTGCAACGACCGCTGCCGGTTACCAGCAGCTTCCGCCCCACTGCCGGATTGCTCTCAAACAGGGTCACGTCGCCCCCATTCCAGGCCGCCTGTAGGGCCGCCATCATGCCCGATGCACCCGCGCCGATTACTGCGATTGTCATGGCCTCATTATATTACGAGCCACGCAAAATCTTCTCCATCTTCCTGCCCCTCGCCAACTCATCCACCAACTTGTCCAGGTATCGAACCCGCTGCGTCAGAGGATTCTCGATTTCTTCCACACGACACCCACAGATTACTCCAGTGATGAGGCTCGCATTTGGGTTTAGCGAAGCGTGTTGGAAGAATGTTTCAAAGGTTACATTTTCCTCTATCAGTTCCTGAATCTTCTTATGATCGAAGTTGGTCAACCACGCGATCACCTGATCCAATTCTTCTTTGGTTCTGCCTTTCTTCTCGATCTTTGCAAGATACAGCGGATAGATCGAAGCGAAGGTCAATTTGGCGATCCGTTGGTTGCTTGTTTCGGAATTGTTCATACATACCTCGGTATTAAGGGTTAACCTTTCAAATTATGCCATCTCAAACCGTTTGCCCCCCCCTTGCGCCGCCCGCTAAGGCAAGTGGGCACGCTCGTAATTCACGACAATGACGCCGCTCGGGGTGACTTTGCTTTCCGTCACATTGAACGCCATCGGCATCGTGCCACCGGCAAACAACCGCTTTCCAGCGCCCAACGTGATCGGATAGATCATCAGCCAGAACGCATCGACCAAATCATGCTGGATGAGTGTCTGAATCAGATTGCCACTTCCCCAAACGTGCAAATCAGGCCCTGGCTGTTGCTTGATTTCGGCGACTTTTCCCGCAATATCTCCGTTCAAAAACACAGACGGCTGCCATTCGCCAGACGTGAGGGTGTTCGAAGCAACGTACTTGGTCGCCGCGTTGACGCCAGGCCATGCGTCCCCGTGATGCGGCCAATACGGCGCCCAGATTTCAAAGGTTTTGCGCCCCAATAACAGGTCGAACGGCAGGTTCATTTGCCTTCTCAGGGCCGTTCCAAGGATCGCGTCGGAATAGGACGCAATCCACCCGCCATAGGCGAAGCCGCCGCTGGTATCTTCGTCTGGCCCGCCTGGGGCCTGGATGACACCATCCAGGGAGATATGTTCCAGCACAATCACTTTTCTCATGACTGCGTTCCTCCAGCTTCTGGATCACGATCCAGTTGCCTCGCTCAAAGTAGACAAAAGAAGTCTCAATTGTTCTTTTATATCATACAATGGGCAAGGCACCAATATGACGTCAGGAGTTGTCTTGGTAGGTGACGCATGTAGGGGGAGTGAGTGAAGCCACTCACTCCCCCTACATGCGGATTCTGCCAGGCAAATTTCCACCGAGCCAATCAAAATTAAAGTGAATTGGAAAATTTGACAGTCTCCCTAATTAGTGTGTTCGGTGTCTGGTACAGGCACCATATGCAATAGCTCTTTAACAGTCCAAATATGATCAGTCAAACCAG
>JAFGLU010000027.1 GCA_016927865.1 Anaerolineaceae bacterium | reverse complement strand
GAACCCGGTCGTTAAGGGCGCCAGCGCCGATGGTACTCGGAGGGAAGCCTCCCGGGAGAGTAGGTCATCGCCAAGAGACTTTTTCTTTTTAATACCAAAGAGGAGCCCCCCGCTCCTCTTTTTGATTCCTGCGACCGCTCCCCCGCCCTGCTTGAATCCGTGGGATAATGGTGGGAATTGCCCCATCTCGACGAAGGAGAAAAACGTGAGCGCCCAAAACAGTTTTGATATTCTCTTGCTGATCGCCCGCCCCGCGGCTGGAAAGAGCGAGGTGATCGATTATCTCAAGAAGACCCCCGTGGAAGCTCGCCTTCAACGCTTCCACATTGGCACATTTCAAGAAATCGATGATTTTCCCATGTTATGGACCTGGTTCGAGGAAGACGCGCTGTTGGAGAAAATGGGCCATCCTCGCCTACATTCGGACGAGCAAGGTTTTTTCCTTTACCAATACCAGTGGGATGTGCTGATCGAGCGGATCGGGCTGGAATACCAAAAGAAATTGCGCGATATTCCTGATTATTCGGAGACTTTCACCACGATCATCGAGTTTTCGCGCGGGGCGGAGCATGGCGGATATCAATCGGCCTTTGCGCATTTGCTGCCTGAGATGCTTCCCAAGATGGCCGTTCTCTACATCGACGTGCCCTGGGAAGAATCGTTGCGCAAAAACCGCAAGCGCTTCAACCCCGATAAGCCCGATAGCATTCTGGAACACGCGCTACCCGATTGGAAACTGGAGCGCCTGTACAAAGAAACCGATTGGGCCGAGGTCAGCGGCGCAGACCCGCGCCATCTTACTATCCAAGGCGTGCAGGTGCCCTATGTGGTCTTCGACAACACAGATGATGTGACCACGGGGCGAGGCGATGCCCTTGGGCAGCGACTGGAACAGGCCCTTCAAGAATTATGGGCGCTTTATCGCCCGGCGGGCAAATGATTGCCTTACCAACCATCAAATCCCCTTTGCGAAAGGGGATTTTTTTAATCGACAGTCAACCCACAAGCCTACAATAAACCGAATACAGCCAGAAGGCCAAATGTCAGCACAAGCAGCGCAAACGGCATTATCGTGATGAATCCCCCACCGACGAGAATTCCACCCAGCCAAAGCGGCGCCGCAAGCGCGCCGGAGAGTTTTTTTGCCAACCATCCCACCGCCAGGCTGGATCCGATGACCAAAAACAGCGCGCCGGTCAGGTAAAACGCAACCATTAAATCAGGCAAGCTCGGGTAGCCGTTGAGCATGACCATTATAAAGAAAGTTGATAACACGGCCTCGATCAGCAGGAGTGGAAACATGGCAATGGAGACGATGATCCACTGCTTCACGCCCGCGGGGTTGTTTGGATTGGAAGAAGCGCTCATTAGATGATTTTTGCGCACTCGCTGGTGGTTTGGGTGAGGAACAGGCGCGCCTGGACCCCTACCCGTTCGAAGGCTTGCAGCATAGCCTGCCCGGCAGGCTGCGCGTCTCCGGCGCAGAAGGCGATCATGCTGGGACCGGCCCCCGAAAGCGCCACAGCCGCCCCGGCAGCGCGCCCGGCAGCCAGCGCTTCAGCCCCGCCCGGAATGAGCTTGAGACGGTAAGGCTGGTGCAGGCGGTCATCCATACTGCGGTTCAACAGGTCCATATCGCCGCGCACGAAGGCCTCTACTACCAGCGGGGTTCGCGCAGCGTTGAAAACGGCATCGGTAAAGGGTACCTGCCTGGGCAGCGCTTCGCGCGCTTCGCGGGTTGAAAGGCGCACGTCCGGCAGCACCACTGCGGCCTGGAGGGCGGGCACCTCGAAGCGCCGCACCAACCAGCTTGAACCAGTCGCCACCGCCACGGTCAGCCCGCCATAAAGCGCTGCCGCAACATTATCGGCATGGCCTTCCAGGGCCGCCGCCAGGGTGAGCAGTTCATCGGCGGCTGCGGCCCGCCCGCTGATGGCACAGGCTCCCAACAACCCTAATAGCACCCCCGCTGCGCTGGAACCCATCCCCGATCCCACCGGGATCTGATTGTGGCAGGATATACGCAACCCGGTGGGCAACTTGAGCCTTTGATGATGATAAAAAGAGCGGAAAGCATAGGCCACCATGTTGGTGCGGTCGGTCGGGAGCCGGTCTTGGCCCTCGTTTTCAACCGTCACGTGCAGCTTCTCCCCTTCCACGCTAAACTCGGCTTCGTTCCACAAATCCAGGGCCAGCCCCAGGCAGTCAAACCCGGGGCCTAAATTAGCTGTGGTCGCTGGAACGCGTATGAGAGCGCGTTTCATGCCCGCCCCAAAATGGCGTCTTCCAGCGCGCGCAGCTCAGAGGGCAGCTTCTGCGGCGAGGGCATCGATTTGGCGATGATGTCGGGGTCTTTCATGCCATGCCCGGTGCACACCCCCACCACGCGTTTGCCACGCACATCCATCTTCCCTTCGCACAATTGACGGGCCAACCCGGCCAGCCCCGCCGCAGAGGCGGGTTCCACCCACACGCCGCTGGCCGCCAGGCGGCGCTGCATGTGCAAAATCTCGTCGTCGGTGACGGCAATAATGCGCCCGCCGGATTCTTCGGCAGCTTCCAGGGCTTGCTCGCCGCGCGCGGGCCGCCCAATACGAATGGCGGTAGCCACGGTTTCAGGTTTGTCGACCGGGTGTCCGAGCACCAGCGGAGCCGACCCGGCCGCTTGCACGCCCAGCACCTGGGGCAGCCCGGTTCCCTTGTGCTGATTGTACTGGCGAAAACCCATCCAGTAGGCGCTGATGTTGCCCGCGTTGCCCACCGGCAGGCACAGCCAGTCTGGGGCGCTTCCCAACGTGTCGCAGATTTCAAATGCGGCGCTCTTCTGTCCTTCCAGCCGATAGGGGTTGAGCGAGTTGACCAGCGCAATGGGGTGCTGCTGCGAGATTTGCACCACCAGGCTGAGGGCATCATCGAACGAACCATCGATCTGGATGACCTCGGCGCCGTAAGCCACGGCCCCGGCCAGTTTGCCCGCCGCCACCTTGCCTTCTGGGATGGTGACGATGGCGCGCATGTCGCAGCGCGCCGCGTAGGCCGCTGCCGAGGCAGCCGTGTTGCCGGTGGAAGCGCAGATCACAGTTTTGGCTTGCCGCCCGTGTGCTTCGCCGATTGCGACCGTCATGCCGCGATCCTTGAAGGACCCGGTCGGGTTCATGCCTTCAAATTTGACGAACAACTCAAACCCGCCGCCCAATTCCTCGGCCAGCTTGGGCACAGGGATGAGCGGTGTGTCACCTTCCGACAAAGTCACTTCAACAGTGTGGGCGGGGACGTCCATGAATTCACGATAATGTGCAAAAACTCCGCGAGCAGGCATACATTCCCTCTGTGTAGATGTACTTCTAAAACCCCTAAGGATCTATCCGAAATCTATTGAGGAGAGGGCGATTTTGAGGTTGTTGCGCGTGCTTCACACCTGCAAAAACTTCAAAATTACTTCCCTTCCGAATTTTCGGATAAACCCTAAGGGTCTTAAAGACCCTTAGGGTTTATTGGTATATGGATTTGAAGCGTTTTTTGAATGGGTCTATTCTATCAAAGAATAGCACTATTCCCCAAGCAATTTCTCCAGGCGCTCTACCAGTTCAGCCAGCACATGGAACGCTGCCGAGACGGGCTCAGGGGTGGTCAGGTCGACGCCTGCCTGTTGGAGGGCTTCCAGTGGGTAGCGCGAACTGCCCGATTTGAGGAAGTCTAGGTATCCCTCGGCTGCCCCTGGCGCCCCCGAAGTGACTCCCTGCGATAGGGCATGCGCGCCGGAGATGCCGGTGGCATATTGGTAGACGTAGAAGTTCATGTACATGTGCAGGAACTGCGCCCAGGTGATGCCAATTCGCTCGCGGTCAAACTCCGTTTCGTCTCCGTACCCCTCTTTGAACAGGTCTGCCAAAACGCCAATCAAGATATCGGCGTTAATAGGCGCGCCTTTTTCGACGCGCGCGTGCATTTCCAACTCGAAGCGCGCCAGGGTGGGCATGATGAAGAAGTAACGGTGATAGTTGGACATGGCCTCCTCGATCAGCGCGATCTGGAAGTTGGGAGCGGTCTGCGTGCGCATCAAGTAATTGCGCACAGTGGCCTGGTTGAAGTTAGAGGCTACTTCAGCCACGAATAACCCGTAGCGGCTGTAGAGGAAGCGCTGGTTGGCCCGCGAGTAGTAGGAGTGCATGGAATGGCCCAACTCGTGCGCCAGCGTGGAAAGGCTGAACACGTCATCGGAGTAGGACATCATAATGAAGGGGTTGGTGCCGTAAGACCCGCTGGAGAAGGCTCCCTCGCGCTTGCCGCGGTTGCGGGCCCGGTCCACCCAACGCTCTTCCAGGCAGCCCCGCCGTAGAATGCTCACGTATTCGTCGCCCAGGGGAGCCATGCCTGCGCAAATCCAATCCACGGCCTGCTCGAAAGGCACAACCGGCTTGGATTCTGTCAGCGGGGCTTTGATGTCGTACACCCCAAAGCTGTCCAACTTGAGCGCTTTACGGCGCAGACGCCAGTATTTGTGCCAGGTGGGCAGGTTTTGCCGGAAAACTTCAATCAGGTTGTGAAAAACCTCCACGGGCACGTTGTTCGGCTCGAGCGAGGCATGCAGCGAGGTTGGATATCCCCGCAGGCGGGCCATGAAGGCATCTTGCTTGACCGCAGTGGTCAGGATGGCGGCAAAAGTATTCTTGAAGCCCAGGTACCCGTCTGCGTAGTTTTGCCAGGCCGAGCGGCGCACGGCGCGGTCGGGGTGGGTGATGAGCGCGACGATGCTGGCCTGGCCGATTTCCAACTTCGTGCCATCCGAAGCCTCCGCAGGCAGAAACTTCAAATCGGCGTTGTTGAGCATATTGAAGGTGTTGAAGGCCCCCGAGAATATGTCGCCGGTGAGGGCCAGGGCTTCTTCAACCTCACCCGATCGGACGTGGGCGCTGCGTTTCTCCAGCCGGTCGACGTAGTGGGCGAAGAAAGCCAGTTCGGGGTTGGCCTTCATCCACTGTTTGAGGGTGTCGAAGCCGATGGACATCAACTCGGGGTCAAAGAAGGCCATGGCGGCCTGTGCCCGCGCTGCCAACCCGCGCGATTGCCCGGCGCGGGCGGTGGCAGCCTGGTCGAAGGTGTCAACCGAACTGGCGTTGGAAGCATAGGTGAGGATTTTGCCGAGCAGGGTGCCCACCGCTTCAAACTTCTGGATGGCTTCCAGCAGCACCTGTGAGCTTTCCTTGAGTCGACCCTGATAAGCTGCCAGGGAGGGCAGCATTCCTTCCAGGGTCTGACAGGCGGCATCCCAATCGGCGGGCGTGGAGAAAATGGATTCGAGATTCCAGGTCTGTTCGACAGGAATCTCACTCCGGGCGGGAAGTGTGGTGTGTTCGGGCATGGCGGGTCTCCTTTTCGTTATAGAGGGATCATCATCCTAAAAATGTCAATCTGAGAACCAAAATTTCACATCCTGCGAGAGCTGCGCAGCAAATTCACTCAGGCTTTCCTGCAGATACGGCAGCGCCGCCTCGGTGGGCGCATAAAACGAGACCACCCGGTGTCCGCAGACCACGTTGTTCTGAATTTCCCACTCCCCCACTTTGATCCAATGGGCGGGCAGCCCGCCGAATTCCTCGAACCAGGTATCGTACACCATTACCACCTGGACGTCTTTTTCCCGCACCAGCCGTGCAATCTGAAGCGTATCGTAGCGGCCTTGCAGCTTAAGTTGGGCTGGTTCCAGCGAACCAAGGCCGAACAGGTCCAGGAGTTGAGCATCGGCGTAATAACTGAGCGCGCCGATATCGTTGGCGGCAACCGCCCGCCCGGAATAATAGCGCTCGGCAAACTTCGCCATCTGGATTTGCTGCTCGTGGATGTTGGCTGTGGCGGTGGCAGCATCGCGCAGCGAGTGGCTGGAGCGGGCCCAGAAGACGAGTAGCAGGGTCAGACCCAGGAGCGCACCGGCATAGGTGGCGCCGGAATCCCAACGGATATTGATCTTGCCGGCTGGCAGCAGCCCGGTCAGCGACACGCCGACAGCAATCAGCCCCAGGGGCATCAGGTAGGCTTCGTAGCGGTAGAACCAGCCCAAATCGGCGAATACCAGGTGAATTATACAGGTGAGGGCAAACAAAGTGTTTAGCGTTTGGGCAAGGTGCGTGCCGGGGCGCTTGCTAATAGTCATCCACAATATTAATGAAAGAAGCACCAGTGTGATCACCGCCGAATTTTGCCCGGCCCGCTCAACCAGCTTATCGAACACCAATGAGAACCGCTCGCCCGGCGGGCTGTAAATCGCCGCGGATTTCAACATTAGTGAGTTGGGCAAAAACATCCAGCCCTGTGTGGCAGAGATCCAGCCGTAGACCACGGGAGGCAGCAGTCCAGTCAGGCCGATCCCGGCGGCGGGAGCGAACTTGCGCTGGACAAGCAGTAGTAAGCCTGCCGCGCCAATGAGAAACAGGCCTTCATAGCGCACGGCGGAAAGAATCGGCGCCAGAATCAACAGCGGGAGCCAGCGTTTGAAAGTCAATGGTCGGGGTTTGGCAATGACTTGGGCGGCAACAAAACTGAACCCGATGGACACCACGGCATGGAGGAGGTGCTCCATGCCTGCCAGGGTTTGAGCGGGCAGTGGGGTGGCATAGAGCGCAGCCACCAGAAGTAAGAAGATCAGCCAGGAGCGCTGGGTGAAACGGGCAAAGATGCAATACGCCAGGGTCAGCAGTGCCAGCGCAGCCAGGATGTTAAAGATGAGCGGGGTCAGGTCGCTCACGCCGAACAGGCGGTAGATAATTGCCAGGAGTAGGGTCCACAAAGGAGCCGAAGTAGACGAGGTGAAGCCTTCGGCAGTGACGCCCCAAACGCCGTGCACTGCGAAATTCTTAGCAATGGCCATGTGGATATAGGGGTCGTCTAAAGCGTAGACAAAACGGCCACCATTGCGCCTGACCGAGTCGGTAATCAGCCCTGCCATCAAATAACAGTAAAGGGCAAATGCGGCAAGAAGTGGCCAGAGCTTCTTAAACATAGTCATTATTGCTTGCTGGCAAAGCGGTCTTCTTCCCACTGTTGTGGGTTGGTTTGGATGTAATTCCAGATGTTTTGATATGCTTTTTCGGTGCGGATAATGTGTTCGTAGTAATTTCGTTGCCAGATATCCACAATATCCAATTCGCGCCTTGCGCGGGCCGTTACAGATGCTTTATACCCCGCAACGAAGGATGCCAGCGATTTCCCTTCCCGTAGAGGCGCACGGCGTGCGCCCTCTTTGGTTGAATCATTTTCATGCGGGCGGACGCCGTCCGCCCCAACCAGATCGACAATCCAGACAATCCCGTGAATATGGTTCGGCATCAGCACAAATTCATCTTCATGCAGTTGTATTTCGCGGCGAATCTGGGCTGACCTGAACCACTCTTCTTGCACCATTTGGCCCAGGTTTGAAGGTGTCAGATGACCTTGTTCAATATATCCAAAGATCTCTCTGCGGTGGTGGGTCACCAACGTGATGAAGTAAGCTCCCGGTTGAGTGTAATCATATCCTTTCAGGCGGATCGATTGGCGGCGGGGAAGTTCAGCATTGAGATTCATGATCTAATAATTTTAGCACCATCGTCAGCGAGTCGCCGGTCTGCTCATAGACCGCAAACCCCAGCCGCCGGTAGAGCTTTGCGGCCGGATTTCCCGCGCTGACACTGAGCGAAACCGCTGCGTACTGCCCTCGCGCCGCCGCCAACAATCCTTCCAATAACGCCGTGCCCACTCCCTGCCCGCGACACTCCGGCAGCACTGCCACGCTCAGTTCCGGGATGCCCTCCGCCACGAAACCATAGCCGGGGGACTCAGCGGAAAACAGGCGCAGCCAGGCCGCACCAAGAGGTTTGCCGGTGGTCGCTTCTGCGGCAATGAAGCCCAAGTCGCCCGGTTGAGGCCAGTCTTGCACATAATGGGCCAGTTCGGGTTGGCGAATGATCTCCCGCGGCGGCGCAGGGCTGCCCGGCGGCACGTAGACGGCCTGGTAGAGCATCTCCCACAGGAAGTCTTGATCGGATGCAGCGATGGGTCGCAGAATCGTACCCACCCTAAACAGCCACCTTCGCGGTTAATCGCCGCAGGGTGTTGATGCCGCGCATCGTAACCGGCGTGCCCATTGCCTTCTCGAAAAGGGCTCCGGAAAGGGAGGAGACGCTCTGCTTGACCCGACACAGCCAGTAAAGCTCGCGACCCTGCACCCTAAAATCGTCGATCTCCGTACGCAAAGCCATCAGACTGTGGATTGCCTCTGGGGCGGGTTCGGTGGGAAGGAAGGCAATGTTGAGCGCAACAGCCGAATCCAGAACCGGCTGAGGAAAAGGTTGAAAATGGACAATCTCTGCCAGGTCTGCGGGGGTGCGAATGAAAGTGGTCACTGGATATCCTAGTGTTCCCTTTAGTTCATCTTCAATACGCTGTTCGAGCGCCCGGCCAGGTTCTAACGATGTTTCAAAAATAACATTTCCGCTGGCGATGAAAGTCTCAACAGCGGAAAAGCCCAAGGATTCAAAGATTCGGCGCAGTTCATCCATCTTGACGGTATGCCCGCCAACATTGATCGCGCGCAGAAAAGCTATCAGTTTTGGCATATCAAATCAGCCTCTGCATGAATTTTACCATCTGCGAGGTGAACTCTTTGGCGCTTTAAAGATTGGCGCGAGAAAATACACATATAGGAGTAAGGGCGCGGCTTCGCCGCGCCCTTACTCCTATATGTGTTTCCTGGCCTGTCGGTTACTGGTTGGTGATCTCGTACGAGTAGGAGATCTCTGCCGTAGGGCGGATGGTGGCCGCCACAGAACAGTATTTTTCTTCTGAAAGTTCGATGGCCTGCTCTACGGCTTTTTCGGTCAGATTCTTACCGGTGAGCTTGTAGGTCAGGTGAATTTTGCGGAAGGTCCAGGGCGGGTCGGAGTCTTGCTCGGCGCTCACGCCAATTTCCAGCCCGGTCAGTTCCTGGCGCTTCTTAGCCAGAATTTCGACCACATCCACAGCGGTGCAGGAGGCCAACGCCACCAGCAGCATTTCGGAGGGTTTCATGCCGATGCCTTCATCGGGGGTCGAAAGAATTACGGAGTGTTTTGTAGAGTCGATGCCGATGAATTGTTTGCCGGTCAGCCAGCGCACGGTTGCATTTGCCATAAGTTCTATCCTTTGTTGATCATGTGAATGAATTCGCGCAGGGTTTGTTCCTGCTCGCGGCGGCCCAGCGGCGCATCTTCCTCTGGCAGCAGGCAGGTCAGCGCGTATTCCTCAAGCAGCAGTTCGCGAAAACCGAGTAAGGCCGACTGGATGGCAGTCACCTGCTGAACGATGTCGCGGCACTCGCGATCACCCTCCAACATGCTCTCCACGCCACGCACCTGCCCTTCAATGCGGTGCAAGCGTTGGAGCAGTTTCGATTTGACTTCGCTGTTTACTAGTTTCATAAAGCACCTATTACTGCTCAGCCCATTGGTGAAAGAGGCCAAATTTGTGGTGTTTGGAGGGGCGAAGCCCCTCCAAACACCACAAATTTGGGACTTTTCTACCAGGGTCTGAGTAGTTACAAACACCTTCGGTTACCGGCCACGGCCGGTCGGAGGGTTACCCTCCAATGAGGATTACCCTCAACGGAAGCGGCTGCTGCCGGAGGAACAACTCGAAGCTGAAGACGCGGTGGCAGCAGCGCCGCCGCCAGTGATGCGCGAGGCAAAGGTGGAGATTTGCTTGTGCGTTTCGCGGCTGTGACAGTGCGGGCACTCGGGGGCCAAATCAAGCTCGGAGAAGCGCATCATTTTCTCAAAGCTCTGACCGCATTCGCTACAGTGATACTCATAAAGGGGCATGGGTAAATAACCTCGCAAAGATAATATACTATACTGGAGTATAGCATTAGTGAACGGTTCGGTCAAGGGAAATCCTGCACATCAAAGACAGAAAGATAACCCGGTGGCGAAAAAGAGTAAAATAGCTGTAACTGCTCAGAGAGTGGGGAAAGTCCCTAAATTTGAGGTGTATGTGGAATGCTTCGCACTCCATATACACCTCAAATTCAGACCTATTCCGCCTCTGGCCGAGTAGTAATAAATACCTTATCTTTACTCATAGGAGCCAGCATGAACGTCCTTGTCACCGGCAGCAGTGGTTTGATCGGCAGCTACATCGTCAAGCGCTTCATTGAGGCGGGCCACACGCTGCGCACGCTGGACCGTTTGGCCCAGCCCCGCGGACAGGATTGGGAGCATCTCCCCGGTGACATCCGCGATCTGGCCCTGGTGCGCCGGGCGGCTCAGGGCATGGATGCCATTGTGCACCTGGCCGCCATTCCCAATGATTTCAGTGGCCTGCCCGAGGATGTATTGGATACCAATATCCATGGTACATGGAACGTGCTGCTGGCGGCTTTTGAAGTGGGCATCAAGCGCGTGGTGTACTTTTCCAGCATCAACGCGCTGGGTCATGCCGAGCCCACCCACCCGGCCATGTACCTGCCGATGGACGACGATGTTCCCCACCATCCAGCCCACCCGTACTTTCTCACCAAGCACATTGGCGAGGAACTGTGCCAGTCCTACGTCACCTTGAGCGGTGGAACAGCCATCAGCTTACGCCCTACCTATGTGATGCGCCCGCCGGGGGAGGAAACCGACCCGTGGTGGAATTTCGTGCCAGTGGAGCAGCGCCTGGAGATGATGAAGGATGATTATTGGACGTTCGTGGACGTGCGCGATGTGGCCGAAGCAGCCTTGCTCAGTTTGACCGCCGACCTTGAAGGTCATCACGCATTCCTGCTGACTGCCGATAATATCTGGCCGGAAATCCCCGCCGCCGATTTGATCCGGCGTTTTTGGCCTGAGCGACCCTGGCCCAAGGTCTCGATGGATGAATACTTTAAGGACAATCCCCACCGCAGTTTGGTAGACTGTTCGCGGGCCAAGCAGATGCTGGGCTGGCAGCCCAAATATAACCAGCGCTAAAGCCAGCGCAGCGGTTGCAAGGCTTTACCCTCGGCTGCCATCACTAACCCCCAGCCAAAGGGCTCGTTGACCGCCAAGCGGGCGGTCAATTCGTGAACGCCGCGCTCAATCTCGGTGGACACGCTGTACATGTTGCGCGCCACGTAGCCGCGATCGTGCCACGCGGGTTTGTTATGCCAATTATTGTTGTGTTCAAACACAAGCAAGCCGTCTAAAAAAAGTTCGAGATGATCGCTGAAGCCAAAACTCAAGCGCAGATCCTGGTGACGTTCGGCCAGGAAACGACAGCGCAGCACAGCCGGTTCCTCCCTCGAAGCAAGGAAGCGGTTCAGGTTGAGAAATCCTTCTGGCTCGCAGGCCACCGCGCCGTACCCATCCAGGTGCCACTCGCGCACCAGCGCAGGAGAGAGCACCAATGGGGCAGCGGGCTGCTCGGGCAAACGCGCCTCGGGCAGAATGCGCACCTCACTGAACCAGGCCGGCAGGTAAGACCACAACCCCAGCCGTCCAGAGACGGGTGCGTGGGCCAGGTGATCAATGCGCAATGGTGGCTGGTTGCCCAGGCTCACCAGAGCGCGCCCATCCTGAAAGTAGATGCGCAGGCGGAGCCACTCCCCGGTGGGAACCTCGGCGGCATGCTGAAAGCCCGGCCCGTGATACATTTGCCAGGTGTTTGATCCGTTGAAAACCGGGTCGTATTGCAGCGCATCCCAACTCTTACTGGTATGCGGCTGGGCGTAGGCCAACTCGAAGTTCTGGGCAGTTTGAGCGCGGAAGACCAGCCCGCAGTAGGCAGCGCCTTCGGCGGCAATCCAGGCCTCAATGCCACCATCCAGCAGCATGGTCTCTGGTAGGAGTGCCAGGCCGTTTAAACGCACAGCGGGATTGTCCAAATAGACTCCTCGCTCCATTTCACCGTATTGCAATTCCAGGCTGTCAATCATGGTTGCCAGATTTTGTTCCATAGGATCCTCACATAATTTATTGACTCACCGAAGTGGCAGGAAGTTCCCGAATATGCGGTTTGTGTGGGTGAGAAGTACCCACACAAACCGCGTGTCTTTTTCATCTTTTCGCGAGTACTTACAAGAAAATGTATCTACTCACCGGGGTTGGGGAAGCTCCTGAATTTGAGGTGTTTATGGGGGCTTCGTCCCCATAAACACCTCAAATTCAGGTTTTTTTACCCCAACTGTGAGTAGTTACAAGAAATTATAGAACAAAAGTTCTTAATTTTCAAGAGTGGATTCTGAGGTTCAGACAAAAGTTCGGACATGGGGATGAACCAGGGTAAGGAAAGTAGCAAAAGCGTTTTGCAGAACAGCCGCTTTCTG
>JAFGLU010000026.1 GCA_016927865.1 Anaerolineaceae bacterium | reverse complement strand
GAAATTTGTTTGCGTCACAAACAAGATTATCACGTTTTGAACCCATTACCACCCTTTTTGTCCAGACCAGTTAGCGGAAACTAAAGTCGAAGGAAATTCCCTAATCTGAAAGATTACGGCACCCCGTAATACTCAAATTTGGGATTCTTCCGGTTTTGGGCGCCTGTCTTTCGTAACGCGAGCCTGGCCTCGGCGGGGCACAAAGCGTCCATTTTGATATGAAACTGCAACGCAATTCGCACGCGCACATATTGTAAACGCTTACGTGATATGTTAATATTTAACTGAAATCTATCCATTTTCTTACAATTCACCAACCATATTTTGTTTTCTCGCCCATAACCCTTTACGAATAATTGGATGGCGGGGAGGAATTAGATGAATAAGCAATTTAGAAGCATTTATCTGGTATTAAGTCTGCTGCTGGTGATGAATCTCCTCTCACCCGTGGCGTTTATTTCCACCTCGACGAGCTCCGTCAAGGCCCATGCGCTGCTGGTCGCTGCCGCCCCCGAAGAGTGGGTGCAGGTTATCATCCAGTTCCAGCCCGGCGCTAAAAACACCGAGCGCCTGGTCGAGTCCTTTGGCGGCAAGCTGCTGGACAGCTTATCCATGATCAATGCCGCCACCGTGGGGATGCCCGCGGGCCAGGCCGTGCGGCTCAGCACGCAGCGCTCCGTCAAATGGGTCAGCCCCGATGCCCCCGTCGAATCAACATACTGTCCCCAGTGCGTGGACACTTCCAAGTTGGCCAATGCCTACATCGATGCCATTAACGCCAATGATATTTGGAACGCCTCCCCCTACATTCAAGGCAAGAACATCGGCATCGCCGTCATCGACAGCGGCGTGAACCCCAACGGCGATCTTTATACCCAAATGGGCGTGAACCGCCAGATCGCCGACGTCCGCTTCAACTCCGACTACAACCAGAGCGCTTCCGATGGCTACGGCCACGGCACGCACGTCGCCAGCATTCTGGCCGGCGACGGCAGCGAATCCAACGGTAAGTACATTGGTGTGGCTCCCATGGCCAACATCATCAACGTCAAGGTCAGCAATGACAATGGCAGCGCCCGCATGACGGATATCGTCAAGGGTCTGGAATGGGTGCTCAACAACAAAGGCAAATACCAGATTCGCGTGGTCAATATCTCGCTCAACAGTACCGTGGCCGAGTCGTATCACACCAGCCCGCTCGACGCCGCCGTGGAAATCCTGTGGTTCAACGGGATAGTGGTGGTTGTTTCGGCTGGCAATTACGGCAGCGGTGCCATCTACCCGCCCGCCAATGACCCCTTCGTGATCACCGTGGGCGCGACAGACGACCGGGGCACCGGCAACATCGGCGATGACACGCTGGCTTCCTTCTCAGCTTACGGAAAAACAGAGGGCGGCGCGGTCAAGCCCGACATCGTGGCGCCTGGACGGAACATCACCGCCCGGCTGGTCAACATGAACATGGGCCTGCCCGCCGCGCACAGCGCCAACATTGTCAACGGACAGTACTTCCGCATGTCCGGCACCTCGATGGCCGCCCCCATGGTCAGCGGCGCAGTTGCCATGCTGCTGCAGGATGAGCCCAACCTGACCCCCGACCAGGTGAAATATCGCCTGATGACCACGGCCAACAAATCCTGGCCAGGTTACAACGCCGCGAAAGCCGGCGCGGGCTACCTGGACGTGTATGCGCTGGTGAAAGGGAACAGCACCCAAACAGCCAACACCGGCCTCAAGCCCAGCGCTTTGCTCACCACAGGCACCAACCCCATCGCTTTTGGCAGCGTGGGTTGGAACTCGGTCGGTTGGAACAGCGTGGGCTGGAACTCGGTGGGTTGGAACAGTGTCGGCTGGAATTCAGTCGGCTGGAACAGCGATTACTGGGAATAAACCACAGAATCGAGGTTAAAAAGTTACCGAATATAAAGTGAAGGTGGGTGTTTCACACCCACCTTCACTTTATATTCGGGTCTTTCTTACGGCGCGGGGCTGGGGGTAACAGTTGGCGTGAGCGTTGGTGTGGGTGTTGGCCCGGTGGGCGTTTGCGTGGGCGTTGGGCCGGTGGGAGATGGCGTGAACGTTTGGGTGGCTGTGTTCTCTGGGGTGGGCGTAGGCGGGAAGGTAGGGGTGAATTCCAGGGTCATGGTCGGCGTGGGCGAGACGGTCAACTCGTAGATCAAGGTTTCAAGGATCTCCCCCTGCGGTTTGGGTTCGGCGGCAAATTTCAGGGCGCGCTGCAGCAAATCCGTCAACGCTGTCCGCTGCGGCAAAAACACTTCTGCGGGGGGCTGCTCGGAAATCTGCCAGATGCGCGTTTGAGCCGCGCCGATCTGGAAATAGCGAACGCGGGTGGGATCGCCCAGGCGCAGAAGCAACAGAGTGTTTTCCAGGAAGTCCGCGCTGGTCAGGTTGGTATCCACCTGGGTGCGGAAATACTCATATAACTCCGGCAGGCGGATGAGATTGCCGCCCTGCACCATGCGCAGCAGCACCAGTTGGAACAACTGCTGCTGGCGCAGCCCGCGGGCGGCTTCATCGCTGCCGTAGCGCAAGCGCGCATAGCACAGAGCCAGGTTGCCGTCCATCAAAATATCGCCGATGTACAACACGTTGCCACACACTCCGGGCAGGTTTTGCAGCACTGAAACGCGCAAGCCCCCCAGTTGATCGACCAGGTCGGCAAAAACATTCACGTTCACCACCATCCAGGCATCCGGCTTGAGTCCCAGATTGTACTCAATGGCTTGAGCCAGCAGCCGCCCGCCGCCCACCGCATAGGCACTGGACAGGCGCTGCATACCGTAACCAGGCAGGTAACCCACCAGATCAGGCGGCACGGAAACCAGGGTTGCTTTCGCCAGGCGGGGATGGTAAATCAGCAGCAAGATAGCGTCGGTGCGCCCGGAATAAGGTTCGGGGCGGTCCAGGCCGGCCAGGACCACCACGCGCAGCTCTTCGGCAACATCCAGGCCCGCAAACGGCGCAGGGATGGCAGTGACCATCATAGTTTCGCGCGGGGCGGGAAAATCACCCCATACGCCGGCTGGGCCCAAAGGGGTGGGCGTCAGGCTGGGCAGCAAAGTGGGCGTGGCTGAAGACGTCACCGAGGGCGTGATCGTAACCGTTGAGGTCACGGTCGGTGTAGGCACGGGCGTGGGCGGCCAGGAGCAGGATCCCAGCAGCAGAATGCACAACAGCGCGAGTGCAAGAATACGTTTCATTTCAAGGCCTGGTCGCATACTTCACGATAACCGCAGCGGGCACAGCGCGCTGGGGAATCGTGCGAACGGGATGCTTCGGGGCGGCGCTGCTGCAAGCGAACTTCCTCCAGCAGGTCCAGCAACTCGTCCTCCAGCGCAATGGTGTAATCGATGGCAAAGGTGCGGTTGCGGTAGTGCAAGATGCCGTAGGGCGGGCGGCGGTCGGTGGTGCGCTCCACCAGCAAGCAGTAAGCTGCCAGTTGGTAGAGGTGCCCGGGGTGCGGCTCAGCGGGCGCCCAGCCGCTCTTTACCTCCACCGGGATGATAGCCCCGTTTTGCTCCACCAGGTAATCGGGCCTGCCGGCCAGCCCGGTTTCGGGATCATAGAGCGGTTTTTCCTGTCGTTTCCAGCCGCCCGTGTCTGCCGAGATGACGCGCCCGGCGGGCAGCCCTCCGGCACTCCGCTGGCGGCCCGAAATCCACAGTGCTGCCACCGCCAGCACCAGCAGGAGAATTGCCAGGATAAAGACGTATTCCATAGAGGAGGCCTGTTAGCGCAGCACCAGCAGGGTTAAACCAACCGCCAGGGCCAGGAGTGCCAGCAGCAGCAAGATACGCCCGACCGCGTTCAACGCAGCCGAACGCAACATGCCCTGGCCGTGGCGCTCATGAAAATCACTGCCGCCGGCCAGTTCTTGTTGGTTTTTCGATTCAACTCCCTGGCTGTGGTACCACCAGGCCCGCCGGCAATACAGAAACGTGCCCAACTCTGACGCGCGAATTGGACGCATGTCCGCCTTATTCCGCTTTACCCATCAGGCGCTCCGAGACAGCGACGATGATTTCTTCCAGGTGCTGCTCGCGCAGGCTGATGGTCAGATCCCCACGAGTGCGCTCCAACAGGCTGCGGGTCACGTCGGTCTGGCGGCGCAGGCCGTTGGTGACCGCGTCGGGATAATCCATGGTGACCAGCGTCTCGTAGATATCATCCATCAAACCCAGCAGGCGCTCGGCTTCCTGAGAATAACCCTGGCGCAGAATATCCAGGCAGCGCCGGCGCAGTTCTCCAGCCGCCTCGGCCAGCCCGTTCAGGAAGGTGGCATACTCCACCTCCAACGCTTCGGGCGTGGGCAGGGGCAAGTTTTGGATCAACGCGCAGGTGATGCTAGCCTCAGCCAGTTCCTTGATGGCGTCCTGGGTGTACCCGGCAAAGTACAGATCGGGGAAGGCCGCCAGATCGAGGCGCAGAGACTTGAAAATGGCCCGGCCCTCGTTCAGGTTTTGGTCAGCCGTCTCGACCTCTCCGCGATGGATGGCGCGAATGGCGTTGGCGGAATGGCGAGTGAGCTTGCGGGCCTGAGCCAGGGCCTGGTCACGGGCGCGCGTACGCGCCTCCAACGCCTGGTGGATTCGCTCGGCAATTTCCGGCAGGTTATCCATACTTAGAAGGGAATCTCATCCCCGGCATCGGGGGCCACAAATTCGCCACCGCCGCCCTCTTCACCACCGCCGCCGGCATGATCGCCGCGGCTGGAGAGGAAGCGGACCGTGTTGGCGGTAATTTCAAACGAAGCAGCCGGAGTGCCGTCCTGGCGGGTCCAAACGCGCGGGCCACCACTCTTGTCGGCCTGCAGGCGACCTTCCACGAGCACTTTGCTGCCTTTTTTTAAGTATTGGTTGCAGGTTTCAGCCATCTTGCCAAACACAGACACGCGGAACCAGATGGTTTCTTCGACACGCGTACCCTGGTTGTTGGTATAAGAGCGGCTGGTAGCCACCGAAAAACTGGTCACGGGCTGCCCGGAGGGCAGGTAGCGCATTTCGGGGTCGCGCCCCAAGTTGCCAACGATGGTGGTAGATTGATAAGACATGTGTTTTTCTTTCCTTTCTATTCGCCAAAAAATGTACAGGTCACAAGTCTGACTGTCATATTATTCTACATCAATATTGCTAATTTTATATTAGAAAATTTGGGCTAATTTGCACTCGTATCTACTCCCCGAAGCTAGAGAAGTTTCCCTTTCCGCTTTTGGAGTGAGTAGTTTGACAATGTCACATTAATAAATCAAGACCTTCGGGCTCGGGTGTGCCCCCTCCCTACCCTCCCCCGGCGTCTACGCTTCTCAATCACTCAGGTACTTTGCCGGGGGAGGGAAAGAATTCTGCAAAAGTGAGGGGCTGAAAGCCCCTCACTTTTGCGAAATCTTCTCCCCTCCCCGCCCATGGCCTGAATTTTCCAATGTGCTTTGCCAGCGGGGAGGGGAGGGGGCTTTCAAGGGTAGGTATTTAAAAAAACCTCTGTAAGTTGGATAGAATAGTGTCGCCAAACACAACCCAACCAACAGAGGTGAGCTATTATAAACACAGAATCGTTCCAGGCATGGAAAAAAGAAGTCGATAAGCACATGGGACACCTGAATGGACCGCAACGGCAGGTACTCAGTCTGTGGAGCTATGGGATCATCTTGGCCCAAACATGCGGTTTGACGCGAGTGTGTTCAAGGCTGGCGGCGCAACTGGGAGAAAAAGAACAAAGCCTGCGTCAACGTCTGCGCGAGTGGTATTGGGAAAGCGAGGCAAAAAAAGGGAAACAGCGAACGGAGTGGGACTGTACAGCCAGTTTTCCGGCATTGGTGAAATGGGTGCTGCACTATTGGCCGCAGGAAACTCGGCAGTTGGTTTTGGCGATGGATGCGACGACCCTCAAACGGGTATTCGTGGTTTTATCGATCAGCGTGGTCTATCGTGGCTGCGCCATCCCGATCGCCTGGACGATCCGACCGGCTGAGCAAAAAGGGAGTTGGCGACAGCCGTGGGAAAGCTTGTTTCAGAGTATCCAGGGAGTTGTGCCAGAGGACTGGACCGTTTTGGTGTTGGCTGATCGTGGGTTGTATGCCAAATGGTTATTTGAGCTCATTCAAAGCTGCAATTGGCATCCTTTCCTGCGTATCAATCTGGGCGGTACGTATCGCCCCAAAGGGACCGAAGTCTTTCTGCCCATGCGTCAGTTGCTCCCGGGTGTCAACTCGGTTTGGAGCGGGGCGGTCTCCTGTTTTGTTAGCCACGCCTTGGAAGCCACTCTACTGGCTTGTTGGGGATCGCAATACAAAGAACCCTGGTTGATTGTGACCGATCTGCCGCCCGAACAGGCCTCGGCAGCTTGGTATGCCATGCGGAGCTGGATTGAGGCTGGGTTCAAAGACATCAAACGCGATGGTTGGCAGTGGCAAAAGACCCGCATGACCGATCCGCTGCGCGCCACTCGTTTCTGGTTGGCCTTAGCGGTCGCCACCCTGTGGGTGGTGTGTGCCGGAAGTGAAGCAGACCAGAACCTGCCGGTGGCGAATTTGCAGGCGTTGCCTCCCACCCACATTGCCCGCCGTACCAAAAAAACTTCTTCACGAAGTCGTATCCTCAGTTGTTTTTCCCGTGGTTTGGATGTAATCTTAGCTGCTTTGATGAACCGTGATCCCCTACCTTTCGGCCGTTTCTTCCCGGACCCTTGGCCGTTAAATACCTACCCTTGAAAGAGGGGAGGGGGTGGGGCAACAAGCTCAAAAATCTAAAGTGACATTGTCAAAGTATTTACGTGGCGATAATCGTAAATGGGTTGTAAAGTCCATCGACGCAAAGATATGATATAAAAGAAAAAGTGAAATCTCTGCCAAATCCCATTGGTTTCTCGGGGGAATATGAGCAAAGGCCGAATTTTGATCGTAGATGACAATGTTGATAACCAGGAGCTGGTTCGTTTTATCCTCGAACAGGCCGACTACGAAGTGATGGTTGCCATGGATGGCAGCGAAGGCCTGAAAAAGACCCTGGAACTCAAACCCGACCTGGTTCTACTGGATATGAGCATGCCAGAAATGGACGGCTGGGATGTGGCGCGCAGCTTGAAAGCCGAACCCGAAGCCGCCGGAATCTGCGTGGTGGCGCTCACTGCCCACATCTTGCCCGGCGACCGCAAAAAGGCTCTGGATGCCGGCTGCGACGGGTACATCTCCAAACCGCTGGACGTGCCCAATTTCACCGGTCAAATTGCATCGTATCTGCGCAAACGCAAACCAGGGCGCAACACTGGTTCGCTGACCTTCTAATTCTGCGCAATCCCCGTCAACCTTAAAAGAATCCAAACCTCTTTCATTTTGACCCGAAATATAGTACACTTGTTCTATGGTATATAAGTAACTACTCACACCAAAGGCAAAAAGGCTCGATTTTGAGGTGTATTGTATGGGCAATTCATGAATTGCCCATACAATACACCTCAAAATCGGGAACTTGAAACAGTTCAGATTCCGAAGATTTTCCTCAAGCCTGCTGAGTAGACTGTCAAAGAGAGAGGTATCTATGTACGGTATACACCGCGCAATTTTTATGGGCATATTCGCCGGCAGTCTTTTCCTGGTAGGCATTACCAACCTGATCGCCAGCCCGCAATTAGTTTCAGCCTCCAGCGAGGGGCTTCCCGCCGCTGAGGCAGCCGCCCCGCTTCCCGCAGAGCAACCTGCCGCCGCAGAAGCCCCTGCCCTCCAAGAGCCCGCCGTGGCGCAGGAACAAGCCCCACAATCCAGCGGGGAATGCAGCCTGTCCTCTGGCTACACTGACTCAGTGCGCCAGTGGTGTGATTGGATCCAGCGCTACGCCCAGGAAAACGGACTGGAACCCAACCTGATCGCGGCGGTCATCACGCAAGAGAGCGGCGGCAACGCCCAGGCTTACTCCAAGAGCGGCGCGGTGGGCTTGATGCAGGTCATGCCCCGCGACGGATTGGCAGCCGGTTTCATGTGCATCAACGGGCCTTGCTTTGCTTCCCGGCCCAGTTCCAACGAACTATACGACCCCGAGTTCAACATCCGCTTTGGCACGCAAATGCTAGCCGGACTCATCTCCAGGCGCGGTAGTGTCCGCGACGGGCTGATGGCATACGGACCTGCCAACGTCGGATATTACTACGCCGACAAAGTGCTGGCAATCTACGAATCACGTTGATGGAGGTTGAGGAAAGTTCCCCGAATTTTATATATATGTGGGCGCGTTGCGCCCGCATATATATAAAATTCGGACTCCTACGGCTGGGGCGTATAGGTGGGCCAGGGGGTCAGCGTGGGGCCGCCGTCACCCGGCAGCACCGGCTCCACCGTGGCGCTGGCCTGGGGGGCAAGCACCTCAGGCGTAGCGCTGGCTTGAGGCGCGACCGTGGCTTCTTCCATTGTCGCTGTGTTTTGCAGCAGCGGCGCGGCAAGTGTGATCGTCGGCGTCACTTTTTGATCGCCACCGCGGCCTGCCAGCCACATGCCCCCAAAGATCAAACCGGCCAGAGCAGCCAACGCCAGCAACAGCGCCGCGCAGCCAAAAGCCAGCTTGCGCCGGTTCCGCCTCAACCAGCTTTCCTGGGTTTTGCGGGGCGGCATCTGCAACGTGACAATGGTGATGTTATCATGACCCCCGCGCGCATTGGCCAGATCGATTAATGTCTGGGTAGCCACCTCGGGCGTCTGTTCCGTATAGGCTTTGAGGATTTCCTCGTCCTGCACCAGATCGGTCAGCCCATCGCTAGACAACACCAGCCGGTCTCCGGGCAGCAGTTGCGCGCCCTGGTTGGCCTCTGCGCGCTCATCGTCCTCGTCATCGTCCAGACGCAAGCGCACATCCACTTCCGGCGGCACAGCCGAACCCAGATAGCGGCGGATTACATGCGCGTTCGGGTGACCTAAGGTCTGCTCCACCGTCAACAAGCCCTGATCCACAGCTTCCTGCAGCCAGGTGTGGTCAATGCTCAGTCGCTGTATGCGCCCGCCGCGCAGCAAGTAAACACGCGAATCACCTACCGTGGCCGTATACAGCCGGTCGCCAATCACCCAGACGCACGCGCAGGTTGCGCCCATGCCGGCCTGCTCGCTATTCTGCGTCGCCTGGCTTTGAATGGCCACACTAGCCTGCTGCACAGCGGCGATCAGCGTCTCTACTGGCTGAGAAGCATCGCTGGCGGCCACCACCGCGCTGATTTGGTTGACAGCGATCTCCGAGGCCACCTCCCCGGCGCGGTGCCCGCCAATGCCGTCAGACAACACGGCCAGCACCACCGGGCGGCGGTCCAGGTTGTTCAAAATGAAGGCCGAAACGCCGTAACGGTCTTCATTATTTTTCCCTTTCATGCCAGGATGCGTCCCGGCAGCTACCGGAATGGGTGAATTCTCTTGTCGAATCATAGGCTACTTTTCTTCCAGTAAGGTCGCCACCAGTTCCCGCCGGGCAGGCGGGTTAGCCAACTCAAAACGGTATAGGGCGCGGCCAATATGCACCAGGTCGCCGTGTTTCAGCAAAGCACCCGTGCCAGACACCAGCGCATAATTCACCCAGGTGCCCGCCACCGAGCCCTGATCCATCAGCCGGAAGCCGCCCTCATCACCACACAAAATGCGCGCATGGAGCTTATCTACCGTCGCGTCGCGGATTGCCAGCATAGCTTGAGCCGAGTCGCTGCCCAGGGTCAATTCAGGCTGGCTCAGCGGGATCATCTCTCCCGCAACAGGCTGCTCATTCTCATTCAAGCGCACCAGGCGGGCTGGAGCGCTGCCAGAATCGCGCAGGCGTGGCTTGGAAACGGTTTCGCGCGCAGCAGATCGGCGGCGCGGCTCTCCCTGCTCAATCGTCACAGGCTCGGTCAGCGGGTCGCGGCGGCGCCTGAAACCCAGCCCGCCCTGTTTGCGCAGGCGGCTCTCGCCAACCAACACACCCGCCAGAACCAGCCCCGCCACCAGCACCGCGCCAATTGCGATCAAACCGGTGGTAGAAATGCCCCCCAGCACGGCGGTGCCCGGCTTGGGCTCCACCAACACCACCAGGGGCAGCTCAATACTCGACCCGCTCAATTCCAATTCATCGGTGGCTTCCACCCGCAAGGTGTGCGGGCCGCTTTCGGCGAAGCCTGTCAGATCCAGGGTAAAGCGTTCAAACGGCTCGGCAGTATTCTCTGCCACCAGTTCGCCATCCAGGAACAGGCGCGTGGATAGCAAGGCGCGCTGCACGCCATCGGAGAACTCGACCACAATTTGCAGGTCAAGGGTCACGGGCTGCAAGCCGGAGGGCTGCTCGCTGGTCTTTTCGGTCCAGGCGCGCTGCACCTCGGCGGGAGGTGAGAGGAAGATGGGATTCGGCGGGGCAATGTCCAGCGCAAAGGTTAACGGCTCGGCTTGCGCAACCGTCGATCCCTCTTGCTGCAGCAGCACCTCCAGCGCATGTTGTCCACCCGCGCGCAGTCCAGAAACATAGCTCACCTGGTACTGCTGCCGTAAAGGCGCCAACCATTCTTCCAGGTTGGGGAAGGTTTCAGGCCCGCTGACCAGCGCCAGGCGCCCGCCGGTGCGGTCCACCAAGGCTTGCAGCAGGGCGACATCCGGCGCGGGCCGGTCCGCGGCAGTGACCACCCACACAAAAATCCGCACGTCCATCTGGTCGGCCCGCCCGGCCAGTTCGGCCAGGCCAGTTTCGCTGCCAGTCATCGGCGGGGTGATGTACAAAACCGCTCGTTTGGCGCGCGGGTGTTGGGTGGGGTCAGCAGCCAAGCCCACTGCCCGGGTCAGCGCTGAGAGATCGCCTTGCAGTGCTTTTAAATCAGGCTGCAAGCCATTCAGTGCCACCAGCCATTCGTCCAGGCTGGCAGCATGGTTGATCTGCTGCCCGTTGTTCACCGCCAGGCTGAGATCATCCGGCGCTGCGGCGGGGGCTTCAGCGGCCCAGTTTTGCAGCGCCTGGCGGGCCAGTTCAAATCGGCTCACATCGCCTATAGGGCTCTCCAGGGCTGCATCCAGGTTGAGCGCAACGGTGAACTGCAAACCGGGCTCTATCAGCTCCAGACCGGCCACAGGCAAAGTCTGCCCATCCTCAACCAGGGTCAGGTCCTCAGGAGCCAGTCCTTCCAGGATGCGGCCTTGCTCGTCGGTTGCGTCCAGGTAGAAAACCAGCCTGGGAAAATTCTTTATCTCCAGGCCACCAACTTGCAGGCGCATCGAACCCTGTGCACTGACCGGCATGATCAGGCCCAGAATTAGCCCACTCATTAAAAGCCCCCCAAACAGGCCTTTCATCCATCGATAGGGGTCGTCAGAGTTTACATTAACGTTCAGCATGAATCGGTTCCCAGTCTGCACACTTATCCTTCGACGGCGCTTCGAAGGCGCAGCCGGGCGACTGCACTTATTATAACCTATCCCGCAAGAGGCACTACGCGTAATGCAATATCGTTTCACGCAGTTCGGCCCAGCGCAGGGCATCGGCAATACCCTGGTCAATGGGCAGTTGCGCCTCCCAACCCAACAGGCGGCGGGCTGTGTCGGCATTGGCATAAGCGCCGGCCACATCGCCTGGGCGGGGCGGGCTGTCCAGTTGGTTGATCTTCTGCCCATAAACACGCTCGAAAGCCGCCACCAGCTCGCGCACCGTCACCCCTCGCCCAGTACCCAGGTTGATGACTGCATAGCGCTGGCCGGGTGGGTCAAGGCGCTCGAAGACCTGATCGAACTGCTCGACGGCCTTGATGTGCGCCTGGGCCAAATCCCAAACGTGAATGTAATCGCGGATCCCCGTGCCGTCGCGGGTGGGCCAATCGATGCCGGTAATTTCAAAGACCGGGTTCTTGCCGAGGGCCGTATCCACCAGCTTGCCCAAAACGTGGGAGGGGTTCTTGACGTGGATGCCCGAACGCATCTTGGGGTCGGCCCCAATCGGGTTGAAGTAACGCAAGGCAATTCCACGCAGGCCGCTCGCGCTGCACAAATCCTGCAGGACCATTTCCATCATGTACTTGGTGCGCGCGTAAGGGCTGCCCGGCTTGAGCGGCGACGTTTCAGTCACCATATACCCCGGAACGAGATCATAGATGGAGGCAGAAGAGCTGAACACCACCCGCTTTGCGCCTAGGTCGTTCAAGGTGCGGAATAATTCCAGCGACTTGGACACGTTCTCGCGGTAATACTCATAGGGGTGCGCCACCGATTCGGGCACAACGATCAGTGCGGCGCAGTGGATAACCGCATAGATATCGGGGTGTTCACGGAAGATCTGCTCCAGCACAGCACGGTCGGCGATATCGGCGCGGTAGAAGGCCCGCCCGCGGGTGAACTCCTCACGCCCGGTGACCAACGAATCCAGGATCACCGGCGTGTGACCGGCATCTTCCAAAGCAGAAGCAATGGTGCTTCCAATGTATCCGGCCCCGCCGGTAATCAAAACTTTCATGTATTCACTCTCCCTGTTATTCCTTCGTTACTACTCAGCCCTTTGGGACTTTTCTACCAAGGCCTGAGTAGCTACGCTTATTCACAATTCAGTTCGGCACGAACCGACTCGAGGGCTGCGTCTCGCTCCGCGCCCGCAGAAACCTCTCGTTCGATGCGCTCCCACAGTCGGCAGACCATTTGGGGATACTGCGATCCTGGTTTGGCGGCTTCGCGACTCAAAGCCACGGCCTGGTCCCAACCCCCGCTGTGAGCATAGGCTTCAATGAACGGTAGATATTCTACCGCATCTTGCGGCCACAGCCTCGCGGCTTGTGCGCCTTGCCAGGCTTGCACGGCCCCCGCCCAATCGCCCAACTGGCGGGCCAGGTCAGCCTTTTCATAAAATTCACACCACGTCGCGGCGGGTGGCTTGCCAAACGTCTCCACGGGCACTGTGGCGATGCCTTGCGAGCTAATCCACTGCGTGCTGCTCAACGGCAGCGCCTTCAGCATAATCTCCTGCACAGAAGTATTCACAGCTTCGATCTCGGGGTCCAGCACGCGCAGGCAGCCCGGCGGCTGGTAGATCAGCGCCACCACCTGCGAGGTGCTGCCTTCGAACACATCAGACCGGTAATCGACTGAAATGGTCCGCCCTCCTTCAAGAGCAGGGAGCTTGCCACCCAAGCGGACGGAGGGGTACATCAACATATAATCCATGCGGCTGCCTGGTTCTGGCTGGTAAAGCCAGTTGAGCGCCGCAGTGAGGGAGTTATCCGTATAGTAAGTAAACGAATTATCGTTCATTAGCAGGGTGGTACCCGGCTCCAGACCTGGCGCGCGCCAGGAAAGCTGCCAGATCAAACGCCGCGCCTCCTCCCAATCGGAACGATAAGCATAGCCGTTATTATATTGCACGCCAGCCGACAGACCTACCAGCGCAGCCAACAGCGGCAAGTGAACCTGACGGGGCAACAGCATGAGAAGCGCGGCAGCCAGCAGGCTGCCACCCAGCATGAACGGCAGCACAAAACGATCGCTGGAAAAATTCAGGTTGACATCTATATTGATCAACCAAAAGGGGCCGCCCGCCAGCACCAATGCAAGCAGGCTGGTGAGCAACATTGGCAGAAAATTGCGCCCGCGTTCTGGTTTGGGTTGCAGCGCAAAGAAGAAAGCTGCCAGCAAAGCTGCCGCCAACACTACTGCCACATACCACCAGTTGCCCGGCGCAGTTCCAGCCGTTTGAACTGCTTTCCACCAGGCCAACCCTGTCGTCTTCCACAAGTCGAGGGCAATTCGTTGAGCCAGATGCAACACCGCGCTCCAGGGAGCCGTACTCAACTCGCTAAAAAACACCGGTTGGTAGGTCTGGTAACCCAGAATCGTGGAGCGCCAGTAGATCGCGCCCAAGAACACCAACAAGCAAGGCAACCAGGCCAGCAGTGCCTGGCCCAGGCGCTTCTTCCAGCCCAGCCCTTGTTCGCCCAGCACCCACCAGACCAGCAAGGGGCGCAGTGTGTCTAGCAAGAAATAGTATTCCCAACAGAACAGGTTGACCGCCGAAAGCAGCATAGCCCCGGCGGTATACAACCAAAACCGCCGCGGGTTGCGCACCGCCAGCACGGTCAGGCTAAGGGAAGCAAAAAACGCCGCCACCAAAATATAGTAATGCCCATACACAAACGATACGTACTGCTGTCCAAAGCCGGGATAAAACGTGAACAACAACGCTGCCCAAGCAGCCAGGTCGCGCTGCCTGGGCCATACAACCCGCAGCAGCCCCCACAATGCCACGCTGCTAATCACCCGCCAGATCAGGGCGAACAAATGCGAGGAAAGCGGAGTGAAGTTGATCAGAGTGGTGGTTACCTGGTACAACCAGGCCATGAAGGGCCGGTCGATAGAGTAATACTGCTGCAAGCCGGGCATACCGTACTCGCGGATGATCCAGCGAATGGGAAAATCGTCCCAGAAATAACCCAGGGTCAGCGCCCAGCGGCCAAAAGCCACCACGCACAGGGCAAGGATGAGCAAGGGGAACCAGGATTGCGAAATTTTTACCGGGAGCTTCATGGAGTGTAATGCGCGTATTATACCGTTTTTCCTACTTTCCCCTGGCAAAACTGGATGTACAATTGACCAATCCACTGGAGGCAACCATGAAATTAAAAGTAGGGCAACCGGCGCCGGACTTCGAACTGCCGGGCCATCTAGGTAAATCGGTGCGCCTGCGCGACCTGCGCGGCCAGAACGTGGTTCTGGCCTTCTTCCCGCTGGCCTGGACGCCGATATGAACAAGCCAGATTCCGTCGTATGAGGCCGACCTGGCCTTGTTCGCGGGATTGAACGCCCAGGTTCTGGGCATCAGCATCGATCATGTCCCTTGCCTGCAGGCCTGGGCCGACAGCCTGGGGGGCATTTCCTACCCATTGTTGAGCGATTTTTGGCCCCACGGGCAGGTTTCGGAGTGCTACGGCGTGCTGCGCAAAGACGGCACCTCAGAACGGGCCATCTTTGTCATCGATCGGGATGGCATCATACAATATATCGACATCCACGATATCGACGAGCAGCCCAGCAACGCCGAACTGCGCGAGGTGCTGCGTCGTATCGACCCGCAAGCTGCTGCCAGTACGGAGTCCGAAGCGCCGGAACAGCCCCTGCCCCACGGCGGGATTGTGATGTACTGCACGCCCTGGTGCAGCGATTGCAAGCAAGCCCGGGCCTGGCTGGAAGAGCAGCACCTGTCTTACACCGAAGTGAACATTGCCCAAAACCGCAAGGCAGCCGCCCAGGTGCGCGCCTGGGCCAACGGCAATGAAACCACACCCACTTTCGATATCGATGGTGTGATTGTGGTCGATTTTCAGCCGGAAAAACTTAAAGAACTGCTGATCCGGTAACCACAGAGGAAAGCTTGAACACCGAGCAACTTGCCTTTATCCAAACCGTCCTGGATCACTGGGACATTCCCCCGGTGCAATCGATCGAAACCTTGGGTGGAAAAGATACTGTGTTCAAGGTCGCGACTGTTGGCGAGACTTTCGTGCTAAAAGATATCTGGAACGCTCCTGACCTGGACCGGCTGGCATTCACACATGCTTTGCTTGAGCACGTGACTCGCGCAGGGCTGCAGGTGCCCTTACCGTATCTTACGCGATCGGCCCAGTTTGTTGTTCCAGCAGATACTCATTTCTATCTCCTAACCAAATTCATCGAGGCGAGCGAATATCCAAGGGACCCTGCGCAACTGCCGGAGTTGTTTTTTAACACAGGACAGGCTATTGCCAAACTGCATCAGGCGCTGGCTACTTACCCGGACAAAGATCAGAGCCAAAAGACCTGGCGCGAAGATCCGGCGGGGCGCGTGCCCGGCTGGATGTCCACGCTCGGAGAGGGCTTTCCGGCGCCCCAGGCAGCGGTGATCGAGCGCACGCTTCGCGAGCGCGGCGCGGTAATGGAAGCCGCCATGCGCGGGCTGCCGGAACAGTTAATTCACCGGGACTGTCATCCGGGCAACGTCCTGGTGCAGGGAACCCGCGTGGTTGGCTTCATCGACTGCGACCACATCTGCATTGGCCCACGTTTCTTCGATTTATCCTATTACGTTTTGCACCATCTCAAATGGGTGACGGAAGACAAGGCGGCTACCGATCATTGGTTGACCAGCCTTCCTTATCTGTTGAGCGGATACAATTCTCAACAAGCTTTGTTGCCGGAAGAAGTCGTTGCGCTTCCCTACGGAATGATGGCCTATCACCTGATGCTGGCACATTGGTCCCTGAGCCGGTCAAATTTTGAGTCGGTGGCTCTGGAAGTGCGCGCGCTGGATTGGATCGACAGGCACTTCGATGTCATTGCCAAAGCGATCGCATCCGGCTGACCTGTGTATCAGATCATTAAACGCAAAGATGCAGCGGGATTTTCCCTGCTGCATCTTTGTTGTTCGCCAAACCGACGCAGTTTATCCGCCGGTTTTTTCGTAACGGATATCGACGATCTTCTCGACCTTTGACTCCAAGGCCTTTTTGAAGGTCTCCAGATCAATGTTGATCACCTTGAAGGTCACAAAGGCTGTCTCGCTGGAATCGCCTTGAATGGCGCCCATGCCGCGGATGTTCCCGCCCAGTTCATCGATCACTCCAGACAGCTCATGCAGCTTGCCGGGCTGATCGAGCACTTCGACCGTGACGCGCACGCCTTCGCAGCGCCCGCCAAGCAGTTCGAGAAACATATTGAACAGGTCGGTCTCGGTGATGATGCCCACCAACCTGTCGCCGCGAATCACGGGCAGACCGCCGATGTGGTGGTCTGACATAATCCGGGCTGCCTCCTCGATGGGAGTGTCTTCGGTGGTGGTGATCACATCTTTGGCCATGACCCGCTCGACCGTGATCTTCGACAGCAGGAAATTGATCTCCCAAACGCTGAGGGTGGTAGCGTCGGAGGGCGAGGCGTTCATCAAATCGGTGTCGGTGACAATGCCGATGAGCTTGCCGCGCTTGTCGACCACCGGGTAACGCCGGACCTTGTCCTTGCGCATGCGCAACAACGCATCCTGAACAGGCACATCGGCGGTGATGGTCAATACGGGGTGAGACATTCGTTCTCCAACCAACATGATGGCAATCCTCCTATTGAGAATAGTATTCGCTGAAACAATTGTAACTCAAGTAGCATGAAATGAGGTCTGGGATTGTCAAGGATTTTGGGGGCGGCTGTCGGCTGTCGGCTGTCGGTAAAAGTAAAATCTCTTCTTTTCTCTTCTCTTTTCTCTGCGGTTCCTTTTCTCTCTCAAGGGCGCAGCTCGATCCTGGGTGATTCCTTTGTCTTCGCCTCCCGCTGCGCCCCTACAAAACCATTCGGGAATAATCGGGCAATTTTGGCTTTGCTGTGGATAACTCCGCTAAAACTGTGGATAAAGCGCTCTGTAGTGGGGATAACATCCCCCGCCGTGGGGGATAATATCTTGGTAAATTGTGGATAGAATCCCCTTACTGCGTGGATAACTCGCGCGAAAATGGGGATAAAGTCCCCTGCCGTGGGGATATCATCCTCCGCCTCGGGGGATAAAATGGGGATTCCCGGTGGATAAACGCGCTGCGGCAAGCCACAAGCCGCCGAACGGCAAATTTTCTTGACATTTCATTCCGATCCACCTATTATCAAGAATGAGTAAACTCATTCTGACGCACACGGCATTTGGCCGGGTATCGACGCAAACTGTTATTCACTTTCGACCAGGAGGTTGGTATGCTTCACCGTGTAATGGAAACGCTGGACCGGACTTTTGGATTTGAAGAAGCCCAGGCACACTGCGATATTCCCTGCGGCATCTACGACCCGCACCAGGCTCAGGTGGCCGTGCTGACCGTGATCCGCATGATCGATCTGATGAATGACCTGGCCAAGGGCGCGCAAAAAGAAACCATCGAGTTCCACAACTCGATGACCCGTTACATCCTGATCAAAGAAGAGCACGCCGAACTGTGCAAGCGCGAGATTCGCGTCATTTGGGGCGACTTCATCAAGCTCGAGCACGTCCAAAAATACCCCGAATTGACCCCACTGGTGCACAAGATCATGATGATGGGCTCCAAGTGCCGCCAGACGGCCTCGCGCGAAGCAGCGATGGAACTGTTGGGCATGGTTAACCGTTTCGCCGAGATCTTCTGGGAGATTAAGGGCGTGGCCACCAAGAAGGTCAAAGCCCCTTACAAACCGGAAGAGGAAATCACCTATCCGGTGCTGTAAGCACACATGCTGAAGCTCCCGCTGCGGATCTATAAGATCCGTGGGAACAGCCTGTCTCCGGCCTACCAAGACGGGGATTTTGTCCTTTGCGCCCGGCTTCACCACCCTGTCATAGGGCAGGTCATCGTCTTTGACCTGCCCGGCTTTGGCCGGTTGATCAAACGCATCGAGCGCATCGAAGCGGGCGGCAGCCTGGTCGTTCGCGGCGATGATATCGACAGCGTAGACAGCCGCACGTTTGGCCCGATCGACCCTGCCACGGTTCGTGGCAGGGTCGTCTGGCATATTGCCAGGAACAGGTAACATGGCTTGAATCTAGTATAAGGTTTCTCTATAATAAGACTACCAGGGGGTGAAATTACCGGTGGCATGATCGCGCCTGCTTTTCAGATTTTGAAAGAACAGCGAGGGCATGATGGCCAAAAAAAGCAAGAATGAACACAAGAAAGACAAGAAAAAGGCAGTCATCGAAGAAACCCAGCCGCAGCCTGCCCGGGCGAACGTGCCCACGGATGAGGTCATTCTGATCGACAAGAAGCGCTATGAGGAAGAACTGCGCGAACTGCAAATTGAGTTGGTCAAGATGCAGGAGTGGATCAAGGCCAAGGGGCTCAAACTGGTGGTTTTGTTTGAAGGCCGCGACGCCGCCGGAAAGGGCGGGGTGATCAAGCGCATCACCGAAAGCCTCAACCCGCGCTCTTGCCGGGTGGTGGCCCTGCCCACCCCCACCGACCGCGAAAAAACGCAGTGGTATTTCCAGCGGTATGTGGCCAACCTGCCGGCGGCGGGCGAGATGGTGCTCTTCGATCGCTCGTGGTACAACCGGGCAGGCGTGGAGCGGGTGATGGGATTCTGCACAGACGAAGAATACGCCGAGTTCATGCGCTCGGTGCCCGAGTTTGAGCGTATGTTGGTGCGATCAGGAACCATCCTGATCAAGTACTGGTTCTCGGTGAGCGACCGCGAGCAGGAGAAACGCTTCCAGGCGCGCATCGAAGACCCCGCCAAGCGCTGGAAGCTGAGCCCCATGGACTTGCAATCCCGCTCTCGCTGGGTGGAATACTCTCGCGCTAAAGATGAGATGTTTGCCCACACCGATATCAAGCAGGCGCCCTGGTACGTGGTCAACGCGGACAACAAAATGTGCGCCCGCCTGAACTGCATTCGCCACCTGCTCGGCATGATCCCCTATGAGGACCTGACCCCCGAGCCAATGGTCTTGCCGCCGCGCCAGGAGGACACCGCCTACGTCCGCCCACCGATTACGGATCAGACATTTGTGACGGAAGTGTATCAGATCGAGGAAAAGGCTTAGACACAACATTTGTTTCTCTGCTGTGCACCAGAACAACAAGGCACTAATAAGCAACTGGCTTATAAAGGAATCTTTCACATACCTGATTAATCTTGATCTGGGTATAAAATAATTGTTGGGGATATTTATTAATAACTACTCAAGAAATTAAGTAGTTCGCTGAAAGTACTTTAACAAGCCGTCATACATGGTACACTCGGAGCATGCCAAAAGCCCGAGACTATCACCTGACTG
>JAFGLU010000025.1 GCA_016927865.1 Anaerolineaceae bacterium | reverse complement strand
CGATTTTGAGGTTGTTGCGCGTGCGAAGCACGCGCAACAACCTCAAAATCGCTTTCCTTCCGAATTTTCGGACAGGTACTAAGAATCAGGAAAACGAATTCCAAGTTTGAGGTGTATGTGGGTGTTCCACACCCATATACACCTCAAACTTAGGAACATTCAATTATTTTTCGAGAAGGTTATTCCGGCAGCAGACTGAACCCCAACGCGCCGCCGTAGGCGAACAGCATCATTTTCAGAACCTTGCCCAGCCAGCACCAGAAGAGGAACTTGGCCGGGGGCATTTTTAGGGTCCCGGCCATCAACCCGGCAATGTCAAAGAGTGGGTTGGGGATGAAGCCCAGCACCAGGATGGTCCAGCCGCCGTATTTCTTCATCCAGTTTTCCAGTTTTACATAGGCGGGGGTGCGTTCGGCCACTTTTTGGCCGCTGAAACCCGCCAGATAGCCGGAAAACTCGCCCAGAGCCGCGCCGCTGCCGGCGGCGATGGCGACCCAGAAGGGGTTGAAGACCGCGCCCATCAGCGAGGTGACGATGACTCCGGGCATGGGCAGGATGAGGGTAGCGTTGGTGAGCATAGAGAAGAGGAAGATGCCGGGATAGCCGAGCGCTTCCAGCTCTTTAATGCGGTCGCGAAAGATGAACAGGGTGACTGACAGCGCCACGACAAAGACCAGGGTGGCGATGCGCACCCATTTCATCTTGGGGTCTTCGGGCGGCTTTATAGGGGGCTCAGGCGGCATTGCGGGTTCTTCGGGGGAAGCGGTGGGAGACTCGGGGAGATTATCCATGTGCGGCTGTTTCTTCGCCCAGCAGGAATTTGATCCGAGATTCCACCATATCCAGGGCCACCGAGTTAAAGCCGCCCTCGGGGATGATGATATCGGCATAGCGCTTGGAGGGCTCGACGAATTCCATGTGCATGGGGCGGACAGTGCCCAGGTACTGATGGATCACCGATTCAGTGGTGCGCCCGCGCTCGATGATGTCGCGCTGCAGGCGGCGGATGAAGCGGATGTCGGCGTCGGTGTCGACGAAAATTTTTACGTCGAAAAGGCGGCGCAGGTTGGCCTCGTAGAAGATGAGGATGCCGTCCACCAGGATCACGCGGTGGGGCTCCACCCGGCGAGTTTGCCCGGTGCGAGTGTGGCGGGTGAAGTCGTAGATGGGTACATCGGCGGGCTCACCGCGCTTGAGCTGCAGGATGTGCTGCTCGAGCAGGTCGGATTCGAGCGAATCGGGGTGGTCGAAGTTGACGCGGGCGCGCTCTTCGGGGGACATGTGGGCCAGCTCGCGGTAGTAGGCGTCGTGGGGCAGGAAGGCGATGCGGTCGCGGCCCACGCGCTCGAGGATGGCCTGAGCGACGGTGGTTTTGCCGGAGCCGGTGCCGCCGGCGATGCCAATGACAATCGGTTGAAGTTGAGGCTGCTGCATGGGTTGATTATAGTACGGATTGGGGGAGGAAAGAGAAGCAGTAGCGACGTTTCATCAAGGAACTGCTTAATAATATCCTCTTGACTCTTTGTTGTACATATAGTAATATACATATATCAATATATGTATATCAAAGAGAGAATGTCATGAACGAACAATTGGATGCATTGACGGGATTGTATCACCGGGCGGAGTTTCTGCGCCGGTTGGGCGAGGCGCTGTCGCTGGCGGGGCAGAAGGGACATAACATTGGCGTGGTGCAGGTGGATATGGACCATCTGCTGTATGTGAATGAGCACTATGGGCATGTGGCGGGCGACGACTGCCTGAAGCGCATCGGTGAGGCGTTGAAAGCGGTCTTCACCGGTGAGCATTTTGCCGGGCGCTACGGGGGGGATGAGTTCCTGGCAGTGACCATCGGATTGAGCGCCGAGGAAGTGCTGGCCAAAGCCGAGGAACTGCGCGCGGCGGTGGCGGGCAGCCCGTTGACCTTGACCGTGGATGGCAAGAAGATCGAGCACACTGTGACGGTGGGTATTGGCGTGGCGGTGTACCCGGCGGATGGAGCCACGGTCGCAGATCTGCTGCGCAAGGCTTATGAGGCCATGCTGCGGGCCAAAGAGGCCAAAAGCAACACCGTGCGGGCTTACGCCGAGGCGGAAGAGCGGGATGCACTGACGGGCGTGTTAAAGCGCTATGCTCTCATGGCTTCGTTCGATCAGGCCCGCGAGCAGGCTGACCAGCAGCGCGGGTCGGTGGCCCTGGTGAGCTTTGATGTGGACGAGTTCAAGGCCATCAACGACCAATTCGGGCGTTATGCCGGGGATGAGGTGCTGCGTAAGGTAGCGGCCGTGCTGCGGGCCAACTTTCCGGTGGAATGCGCGGTGGGGCGCTATGGCGGAGATCAGTTTGTGATTGTGATGCCGGGCAGCCGGTCAGAGACGGCCTTTGTGCTGGCTGAAGAGGCGCGCCGCGTGCTGGCGGATATGACCGTGAACTTGCAGGTGGGGGAACTGCGCGCCGGGATTCCCATCCACGTTTCGGGTGGGGTGGCGGAATACCCGGCGGAT
>JAFGLU010000024.1 GCA_016927865.1 Anaerolineaceae bacterium | reverse complement strand
GGTGGCGCTGGAGCAGGGCTCCAAGTTCGCCATCCGCGAAGGCGGTTTGACGGTCGGCGCTGGTGTTATCACCAAGATTCTTTAGTAAGTTTAGGAAGGAGTGCAGCCGAGAGGCTGTAGGAACGTAACATGGCATCTAAGAAGAAAGATATTCGCCCGGTCATCACTTTTGCTTGCAACGACTGCAAGGAACGCAATTACACCTCGCAGAAGAATCGCCGCAACGATCCGGGTCGCATGGAACTCAAGAAGTACTGCCCCCGCTGCCGCAAGCACACCACGCACCGCGAGACCAAGTAAGCTTGATACTTCAGCCGGGTGGGCTCCTGCCCGCCCGGCGCTATAGGCCAGTAGCTCAATTAGGCAGAGTGCCTGTCTCCAAAACAGGAGGTTGTGAGTTCGATTCTCGCCTGGCCTGCCTACAAGGAAAACGCCGTCCTCAAAGGCGGCGTTTCCTGCGCTAGAGAACCCCTCAGCGCACACCGGAAAAGAAGATAAGGAGCGAAGAGTGGCTGAAAAAAGTGTAAAGACAACTCAATCGGAGAAATCGAAAGTCGCAGGACCGGCCCCCAAAAGCCAGGCCCCTGCAAAGCCGCGGCGCTTCTTGAACATGCCAGCTCCGGCCAAAACCAACGAGAAAACTCCGACCCGCCAGCCCAATCGCCTGCAAAAATGGTTCCGCGAAACCGTAGGCGAGTTGCGCAAGGTCTCCTGGCCCACCCCAAAGGAAGCCTGGAAACTGACCAAGATCGTTTTAGCCGTCATGGTTGTGGTTGCGGTCTTCCTTGGCGCCCTGGATTGGATTTTCTCACAGCTTATCACCTTGTTGGTGGCCTAACCAGCACAGGTTAAAGAGGCGTTGAAGAAAATGGCAGATTTCGAAGACGAATTGTTATTTGATGATGAGCCCGCCGCCAAACCGGCCCGCTCCAAAACACCCCGCGACCCGAAAGCCCCCAAGGCTCCGCGGAAGGCTGCCGATTCAGCGCCTGTCCCGTCCGATGAGGTCATGCCCTCCAAAGAGTCCATGACCAATGAGCGCTCCTGGTATGTCATTCACTGCTATTCCGGCTACGAAAACAAAGTTCGACACAACCTGGAGCAGCGCATCGAAACGATGGGCATGAAAGACAGGATCTTCGATGTCGTCATCCCCACTCAAGAAGAAATTGAAGTCAAGGATGGCAAACGCCGCTCTGTTGAGCGTCACGTCTTCCCCGGCTACGTCCTGGTCAACATGATCCTCAGCGAGGAATCCTGGTACGTTGTCCGCAACACCCCCGGCGTGACCGGCTTCGTCGGCATGGATACCCCTACCCCGCTGCGCCCCGAGGAGGTTTCGCAAATCCTCAAGCGCATGGAAGCCGAAGCGCCCCGCGTTAAAGTCAGCTTCCGCGTGGGAGAGCGCGTCCGCATTGTAGACGGCCCCTTCAACGATTTCCGCGGCACCGTCTCTGAAATCGACATGGAGCGCACCAAAGTGCGCGTCATGGTCAATTTCTTTGGGCGCGAAACCCCCGTAGAGCTGGATTTCTTGCAGGTAGAAAAGGCATAATCGATTAAGGGACTGCGTTGGTCCCTGTGAGTGGGAGGGTGCCCCCAAAAACACCCGCTATAACCACAAAGGAGTAAATCTGTGGCAAAGAAACTAAAAGCAATCGTTCGTCTGCAGTTGAAGGCCGGCAAGGCCAATCCTGCCCCCCCCGTTGGTCCGGCTCTGGCTGGCCACGGCATCAACATCATGGCCTTCTGCAAGGAATACAACGCCCGCACCTCCAATAAGGTCGGCGAGGTCATTCCTGCGGAAATCACCGTCTACACCGACGGTTCGTTCACCTTCATCCTCAAATCCCCGCCCGCTGCCGAACTGCTCAAAAAAGCTGCCGGCTTGGAAAAGGGCTCTGCCAACCCCAGCCGCGAAAAGGTGGGTAAGGTCACCCGCGCTCAGGTTCGCGAAATCGCTGAGATCAAAATGAAAGATCTCAATGCGATTGATGTCGAAGGCGCCATGCGCCAGATCGAAGGCACCGCCAAAAGCCTTGGCATGACGGTGGTTGACTAATTTTGTGGGAGGGGCTGCCCGCAAGGCCCGCTTGAGTCCTCTCAAGCCGCTTCATCTTGACAGCCTCGTTTGAACCACGGAGAAAAAACATGGCAAAACACGGTAAGAAATACATGGCCGCTCTGGCCAAAATTGATGAAAACGCCATTTACGAGCCCCTCCAGGCTCTGGCGTTGGTGAAAGAAACCTCGGTCACCAAGTTTGATGCGACTGTGGAAGTCCACATGCGCACCGCCCTGGACCCCCGCCAGGCCGATCAGCAAATCCGCGACGTGGTCGTTCTGCCTAACGGTTTGGGCAAGAATGTGCGCGTCCTGGTCTTCGCCCAAGGTGATGGCGCAACCGCTGCCAATGAAGCCGGCGCCGATTTCGTTGCCGACAACGACGAATGGATCGCCAAAATTCAGGGTGGTTGGACCGATTTCGACGTAGCCATCTCTACCCCCGACATGATGGGTAAAGCTGGCCGCCTGGGTCGTGTTTTGGGCCCCCGCGGTCTAATGCCCAACCCCAAAGCCGGCACGGTGGTTCCCGCCGAAGACCTGCCCCGCGTCATCAAAGAAGCTAAAGCCGGTCGCGTCGAATTCCGTCTGGATAAAACCGCCAACCTGCACATCCCAATTGGTAAGGTATCTTTCTCAGCCGAAGCGCTGTACGAGAACCTGACCGCATTGATGGAAGCCCTCCGCAAAGCCCGCCCCGCCGCGGCCAAGGGTGTCTTTGTCAAACGCGTCACCATCGCCTCCACCATGGGCCCTGGTGTTCACATCGACCCGAACACCGCCTTAAACCTGGTAGGCAATTAGCGATCTTTATAGTATAATCGCGTGGCTGCGCGCTGAAAAGCGCAGTCACGCAGCCCCCATCCTGATGGGGCTTCACCGGTGAAAGCTGGTGCCTGAATAAGGCTTAATATCCTGCCGAGGTGGAGACTTTTCGAGCGAAATAACGCTGTACCGGTTTACGCCGGCACATGAAAAGTCTTTACCTGGCAGATAACAAGGTAAAGACTTTTTTTCATCCATCACCGGAAGGAGGTGAATTTCATTGGCCTTCACTAAAAAGCAGAAGACAGACATGCTGGTTCAATACCAGGATTGGACGAAACGCAGCCAGGCGGTTTTCATGTTGGAATACAACAAGATGAGCCAGAAGGACATCGACGCTCTGCGCGCGAAAGCACGCGAAGCGGGCGGTGAACTGCATATCGTTAAGAACACGTTGTTCAGCATTGCCCTCGACCAGCTCGGGTACGATCATGGCAAGTTGTTGGAGAACACCACCCTGGTTGGGTTTGCCTTTGGCGATGCCCCCGCCCTAGCCAAAATCGTGAACGATGCGGCGAAATCGGACATCTTCAAAGTCAAAGGCGGCTTGTTGGACAAACAGGAGATCAACTCTGCCCAGGTCAAAGCCCTGGCGGATCTGCCCCCCCTGCCCGTCATTCGCGCCCAGTTGCTGGGTGTGTTCCAAGCCCCCGCTGCCAAACTGGTTCGCACAATCGCCGAACCAGGCCGCTCCATCGCGGGCGTCATCAAGGCCTACTCGGAAGCTCCGGCTGCCGCGTAAGGTACTCCACGGGCTGGGGTTTCCTGGCCTGACCGATCTAATCTGTAAACCATCGTTCATTTGAACGAACTAATAAGCAAGGAGATTTTTAAAATGGCCGACCTGTCCAATCTGGTTGCTGAACTGAGCAAGCTTTCTGTTTTGGAAGCTGCCGAGCTTGTCAAGATGCTCGAAGAGAAATGGGGCGTTTCTGCTGCTGCTCCCGTAGCCGCTATGGCTGCCCCCGCTGCCGGCGCCGCTGCTGCGGCTGAGCCCGTCGAAGAAAAGACCGAGTTTGATGTCGTCATCAAAGAAGCCGGTCCCAAGAAGATCGAGGTCATCAAAGTCATCCGCCAGCTCACCAGCCTCGGTTTGGTGGAAGCGAAGACCATGGCCGAGACCGCGGGCGCCAAAGTCCTCACCGGTGTTGGCAAAGATGCCGCCACCGACGCCAAGGGCAAGCTCGAAGCTGCCGGCGCTGTCGTCGAAGTTGCCTAAGCTTCTCGCACACGCGAACAAAAAACTCCCCGCTCAAACGGGGAGTTTTTTTATCCTCTGCTATCCTACTTGCGATTTCCCACCAACTCTAGGGCAAACACCAGCCCAAAGCCCAGCGCAATGACAACCAGCGCCAGAGCCACTTCACCTGTGAAGGCTTGCGGCAAAACGTTGATCTCCGCAAAAACGGCCTCTTCACCGCCGGCATGCGGCAGGCTTTCTTTCCACGGCCACACCTTGCGCAGCGCCCCAATCACTAGGCCGATGAGCGCGGCTACGGTCAGGTTGTGATGGCGGTGAAGCAGCCAGCGCAGCACCCTGGCAAAACTGAGCAAGCCCAGCACGGCCCCTGCCCCAAAAATCACAATGGGCAGCCACTGCCCAGTGACCAGCGAATCCAGAATGTAATGGTACTTGCCCAACACCAGCAAAATAAAGGCTCCAGAAATGCCCGGCAAAATCATGGCACAAATGGCGATGGCCCCGCTGATGAAAAGAAACCAGGGCGCAACCGGAGTCTCAACCGGTACCAATCCAAACAGTAGATAGGCCCCTGCCGCACTCAGCGCTACAATCAGCAAGGTCAAAGGCGTCCAACGCGGCAGGCGCTTGCCCACTACCAGCACCGAAGCCAGCACTAACCCAAAGAAGAAAGCAGCCACAATCGCCGGGTGATTCTCCAGGCCCCACACCAGCAACCTGGAAACCGTCAGAATCGCCAGCGCCAGCCCCGCGCCCAACCCTGCCAGAAAACGCCACCCCGGGGTGGAAAACGCCTCGCGCAGCTTGAAACGCAGCAGCAATCGGAAGAATCGCCCATCAACGGCGTGGATGGCGTGCAGCAGGTCATCGTAGATGCCCATGATGAAGGCAATCGTGCCGCCCGAAACACCGGGCACTACGTCGGCCGCGCCCATAGCAAACCCGCTGAACATCAAACGCAGCAGGCTCTTTCTGGGCGGCGCTTCCTGCGTTGCGGCAGGGCTTATTCCAATCATCTCTTGTTCCATTAAGTCCACTCTCCTGATTCTCCTGATAAAGTTACTTCTCAGAGGGTGAGAAAACTCCCTGAATTTGAGCTGTATGAGGCGCGTTGTACCCAACACCCACCTCAAATTCAGGCCTCTTTCGCCTCTGGCTAAGTAGTTAACCTGAAAGAATAAAAAGACCACCCCAGCTTAATAAGCTGCGGTGGTCTTGCTTTTACAATGGAACCGGGAGGGGATTCCCCTCCGTATTGACGGCGTCCATCCTGCAATGCAGGTAGCTACTCCCCAACCGGGAAGTCAAAAGTGTACCATTAGAATGTACGTCTCGTCAAGCTGCTTTGGCTTTCATGCAATTAACAAATCTCATGGATCTCGCGCGCCGCGCGAATGGATCAATTTACATTTAACCTCGCCAACAACTGCTCAATGTGCTCCACGGCTTCCGCGTCTTTGGCTTTCGCTCGCCGGCCCTCGTCCGCCAGGGTTTTCCGGATGGAGGGGTCGCGGAACTTCTCAAAGCCTGCTTCGTCCATGCTCACGTACTTCCACAAGAATCCCCCATATTGCGCGCAGGTTTCCCAGGCTGCCATCGCCTCGCGCAGTTCTCCGCCCCATTCGGGAATTTCCCTAGTCAGTTTCTCATAAAAGGGCAATGCGTTATGCCGCTCATAAATTTGGGTCAGTGCGTCACAGTAGACGAAGAACCGCCCCTGAACACTGCTCTGCCAGGCGCTATCTTCGCCAGGGGTGCCGTGCGGGAAGGTCAGCGCACAGTTGGAGAAATCATCGTGCTCCAATTGCTCGAGCATCGCATCCCAGGCTGCCAGCCCCACTTTAGCTCCGCGCACCTCCCCCTGGTGAGCGTGGCGGACTACTGCTTTCAGTGCTTCCAGTCCGCTTTCACTCAGCGAAGGCAATTCGCGCTTGCCAGTTAACAGCAAGTATCCCCACATACCCTCAAACCAGCCTGTTTTGATGAAAGGCTTCTCGGCTTCATAGCCTTCATCCGTCTGGAAGTAACTCCAGCCAATCAGGCTTTCCGCGTCATTTTGAAAACCAAAGATCACGCTGAATTCTGGCGGGCCCAGGATGCCCAGAGCCAACACCGGTACATCCGCTTCCAAAGAGGCGCAAATCTCACGCCGGGCGTAGGCAAAATCCACGTCGGGCTCACCTAAACCATCCAAGGGTCGGGAAACACGCAACTGCCCCTTCCATCCCGTTGCCTTCAATGCCCGGAAAATCGGCGCAGTGGCTGGTTCTTCAGCCTGCAAGATACCAATGTTGCTTGGGTCCCAGACCCCAGGCATCCAGCGCAACCGGTTGCCCGCTCCCGACATCGCCAGCAAATCCGCATAGCTCCACCGCTCCCCCAAAGCCTGCAATGCTGCATACAACGACCCCACGAAAGTTGGGAGATAGGACTCCTCCCCAATGAACATGGCCACCCTGGGCACATTGGAAATTAAGCGATCAGCCATAAAACACTCCCCATGATCGGTTTAAAAATCCCCTCCGGAAAAATTCGGAGGGGAAAAACAGACTCATATATTCAGGTGGCTTATTGCTTGAACTGCCGCACCACCATGACCACCTTTCCCTGAATGCGCACGCGCTTGGGGTCGTCAATGAAAATCGGCCCCATCGTCGGGTTGGCGGGTTGCAGCCGAACCCGGCTGCCTTCTTTGTAGAAGTACTTCAAGGTTGTCTCGTCGGTATCCTCCAGCCAAACAGCCACCATTTCGCCGTTGTTGGCCGTGTTGGCGCGCTTCATAATGACAATATCACCGTCATTGACCATCGCGTCGATCATCGAGACGCCGTCCACTTCCAGTGCGAAGAGTTCGTTGGTTTTATCGCGCGGAAGCAGCGTACGGCTGATCTCAACCGCCGATTCTGGGTCAAAGAAGGAACCGCCTTCCATGGGAGGCATGGGTACCGGCAGGCTGGCGCCAATTCGCCCAACCAGCGGAATTTTCATCATCTCTTCCATCGTCTCGCGCACATTCCGCACCGCGCGCGCCACCCCAGATTCTGACTCTACGGGCGACTTGAGAATGCGAATGCTGCGGGAAACGCGATCTGTGCGATCGATGAAGCCCTTTTCTTCCAACTGGTTTAAATAGTAATCCACCAGCGAGGTCGATTCAACGCTGATGTGCTTGCCGATTTCACGAATGGAAGGCGAATAACCGTGCTTATCCTGAAACTCTCCCAGGAATTTCAAGATTTTTTTTGGCCGCTCACCTAAACCTTCTGATCGTCTTGCCATTATTAACCTCCATGGATTCATCGATCCCATTATGGTAACTACTCATTATATTAAATCCCGGTCAATTTCAATTGCATGAGCAATCACATACTATTCTTCGATCATTTGTGCTACGATAATAATACCTGAACATTCGTCCTATGTCAAGACCGAGTTTTCCATTTTGCAGTTTCAGATGGTATTCTATCGATTTTGCGTCAGCCTGGTTCATGAGGATTTCACCACAGTGACCTCTGGAATGCCGCCATTCTTCCCCACCACTGTAAAGCTGATATACAATAACCTTATGGCACACGCATCCGGCTCCCTCATCGAATTACGTCTCACCTCATCCGGCCTGGCTGGACGGATCGAGTGCCCTGCCAACCTCCACCCCGCCCCTGGGCAGTATCTGCTGGCCTCCTCCCCCGATCCAACCGAGACTCTGCCCGTGCCACTTTTCCCAGCAGGTCTCCCCGAAGGCCCAGAGGTGCCCATCGCCCCGCCCCTGCCCTCCCATTGGACCGCCGGTGGGCCGCTGCAATTGCGCGGGCCGCTGGGACGGGGCTTCTCCCCACCCTCCACAACCCGCCGGTTCGCCCTGGCAGCCCTCCAGGCGCCCGCTGATGTCTTATTCCCCCTCTGCGAGCAAGCAATGCGCCAGAATGCCTCTGTGGCCCTTTATACGGCTTCTCCGCCCTCCGATTTGCCCGCCGAGGTAGAAATATCGCCTCTCGACCTGCTGCCCGAAGCGCTGGCCTGGGCCGATTACCTTGCTGCTGTCTTCCCAAGAGAATCTCTGGCAAACTTTCGCCGCCTGGCAGGGCTGGGTCTTTTTGATCGCTTTGCCATCCCGGCCCAGGCGCTGCTCCTCGGCCCGATGCCCTGCGGCGGGATTGCCGAATGTGGTGTGTGCGCCGTGCGCACCACCCGCGGCTGGCAACACGCCTGCAGCGACGGCCCGGTCTTTGATCTGAACAACCTGGAGTTCGAATGATCCGCCAGGACCTCTACTTCACCTCACCTTACATCAATGCCGCCGGCACGCTCGGCTTTCGCCCACCTGCGCGCTGGTCGCTGCCCGAAGCCCAGGGCGCGTTTATCACCAACCCCATCAGCCAGGGCCCGCGCACCCCGGCAGCCGAACGGGCCGCCCTACCTTTCCCCGGCGGGTTCCTGCTCCATTCCGGCCTGCCCAACCCCGGCCTCAGCCGCGTGCTGCGCCACCACGCCCAGCGCTGGGCACAGTCTGCTACACCCGTGTGGGTGCATCTGCTGGCCGAAGACACCGCTACCACCGCGCAAATGGTGCGTCGCCTCGAAGGTCTGGAAGGCGTGATGGCAATCGAAATCGGCTTGCCCACCGCCGCCACATCCGAAGAAAACCTGGAGATCATCCAGGCCGCCGCCGGCGAGCTGCCTCTAACCGTGTGCGTGCCGGTCACCCAGGCGCAAGAAGCCTGGATATCTCGCCTGCCCGATGCCGGAGCGGCTGGGATCACCCTTGTATCTCCGCGCGGCACGTTGGTTCGCGAACAAAAGCCCATCAGCGGCCGCCTCTACGGCCCAGCCTTGCTGCCCCTTGCGGTCGCTGCTGTGCATGCCCTGCGCAAATCAGGCCTGACCCTCCTGGCGGCCTGCGGAGTCTATCGCCGTGCCGATGCCGAAATGCTTCTCGCTGCAGGGGCCGCCGCCGTGCAACTGGATGCGGTCCTCTGGCGCGGTTGGACGGATTAAAGCTCTAACTGAATCGTCACCGGCCCGTCGTTTTCAATCTCCACCAGCATGTGCGCGCCAAACTCACCGGTTTGCACAGGCACGCCGTGACCCATCAACATCTCAACGAACTGATCACACAATGGGCGTGCTATCTCTGGCGGGGCTGCGCCATTGAAAGCCGGGCGGCGGCCCTTCTGCGTATCCGCGTACAACGTGAATTGGGAAACAACAATGGCCGCCCCACCCACGTCACGCACCGATAAGTTCATTTTGCCCGCCTCATCCTCAAAAATGCGCAAGTAAGCCACCTTTTCGGCCAGCGCGCGGGCTTTCTCGCTATTGTCTCCGGGCCCCACCCCCACCAGCAGCACCAATCCCTGTCCAATCTCGGCAATCCGCCTTCCCTCAACCGTCACGCTCCCCTGCCTCACCCGTTGCAGGACGATTCTCATATTGACTCCTCCGTCGTTTTCTGATTATAATAACATTTATCAAAACACATCACATTGTCTGCGCCCGAATTATCATCTGGGTACCGCAAGAGCAGTTGCCGAAAATCTCATTTTGAGGACTGCCCATCACAGACATCACCCCCTAGTTTACCCCATCCGCCGGGATTTGGCCTTTAGGATCCTTTTCCACCTGATCGCGTTTATTTGACGTGCAAAAGACCATGTTCCCCGCCGGAATCTATCCCAACCAAATCACCCATCTGCCTGAGCAAACGTACGGTAGTAATCCTGACCCGTAGCTTCAAATTGCGCTTGCAGCAAGGAATTGCCTGATGAAACGTACCAAAATATTTTTACTGTTAACCAATTCTGTTCTCAGCTTAGTTCTGGCCCTCGGCCTAACAGCGCCTGCTCTGGCCCAAGAGTCTTCTCCACAAACCTCCCAAACCACGCCGCTGCCCCAGGCGGCTCCCCAATCTGATCCCGTCGAGCTGGACTTCATCCAACCGCAAGCCTTAACTCTGCCCCCCCTCAAGGCCGTGCTACTGGTGGGCGCAATCGATGGCGACTACGGCCCAGCCACCACCGCTGAAGTGGCGAGCATGCGCCTGGCAGCCACCGTGTTGCGCAACAACAACGTACAGGTCTACGAGTTTTACCCGCCCAGCGGCAACTGGGAGCAGATCAAGACTGCCGCCAACGGCGCGCACTTTTTCCTTTATCGCGGCCACGGTATTTTCTACGGCGACATCCAGCACCCCGACCAGGTCGGCGGTATCTCCATCGGTGGCACCATCTACAGCAGTGATGTCATCCGCAGCGACATCAAGCTGGCCCCAAACTCCATCATCATGCTGTACGGGTGTTACGTAGCCGGCTCGTCGGGGGATGACCGCTTTTCTATCACCAGCAGCGAAGCGCAATGGCGCGTCAATCAATATTCCGACCCCTTCTTCGATCTTGGCGCGGCGGGTTACTATGCCAACTGGTTCGGAGACGCTTTCGCCAGGTTCCTCGAATACCTCTTCCAGGGCAAGACTCTCGGAGACGCCTACAAGAGCTACGCCGATTACAATGCCGCTAACACCGAGCTTCACTCCCTGGCCTACCACCCCGGCAACGTGTTGTGGATGGAAAGAGAAAGCTGGGAAAATTACCCCGTTCCCGCCCCACAGTACGCCAACACCTTTGCCGGGCAGCCAGACAAGACCCTGATGGATCTATTCCTCCCAGATTTGAAAGTATCATCCAACAACATCGCTCTCATGGTCACCCCCGGCTACTCCACAACCTCACGCTCTGTGCAGGTCACCTCCGACCCCTTCAAGACCTTCACCTGGGCAGCCACCATGCCATCCACCAACTGGGCCGCCTTGACCCAAGCCAGTGGAACCAGCGGAACCAGCTTCACTGTTCAAATTGCCAGCGGGCGGCCGCTCGGCAAATACACCACCACCGTGCAGGTCTTGCCGACGAACAGCGTTCTCAATCAAAGTCCTCAAACAGCCACGGTGAACCTGATCGTCGTCTCCACCATCCACCGGGTGTATCTGCCTGCCGTCCGGCGATAACCCACACTTACCAATTTGTCTATGCGCATGCAATCGCTAAAACGAAGCGCTCTCTCTAAATCGTTTTGCAAATCCGATCCGGCGTAGGTTGGGTTGAGCGGGCTGAGTCAACCAGACTTCCTTTCATCCAGACAGCGAAACCCGACATTCCAAAGTTTGTATTGAATTTCATGATACCTGCCTGATCATAAGGTGGATGAAATTTGGCATCCCTCATCCCCGACCTTTCTCCCGAAGGGACAGGGAAGCATTGACCTTGCCATGGGCGACCCTGACCAGGCTAGGATAAGGGTCATTTTCCAATTATGAGAAAGAGATGGGCAAGGTCATCGGGTGCGGATCATTTTTTTGCAGGCAATCCAATGAGTGAGGAAGCAGGAGCGGAACGGTGAATCTGACGTAGTTGTTTTCTGCGTAG
>JAFGLU010000023.1 GCA_016927865.1 Anaerolineaceae bacterium | reverse complement strand
TTAGTAGCGGGGATTGGATTCGAACCAATGACCTTCAGGTTATGAGCCTGACGAGCTACCTCTGCTCTACCCCGCATCAATGTCCCCGTATTATACCACTCCGCGCCCTCCCGTCAAGCACACCTTTCATTCTCTAATCTAGATTTAACCTTGTATTACACAAATATTACCGCTATAATCTATTAACACCCATGTAACGGCTCATCCCAGGAGGTGGTTACAGAATACAAAACCCGTCTACAATTTTCTTTTCACTAATCTGTCGGTAAATTTCCATGAGGAGAATGTATCTATGTCCAAACGGACACCCATCTATCTGACCCTAGCAGGGTTGCTGGTGCTCACTGCTGTGCTTCTTTCCAGTTGCCAGGCAACAGCAACCGAAACGGCCGCGCCGGTGGTCATTCCCACCTGCCCCGCGCCCGAACCGTGCCCGGTGGTCGAAGCGCCCCCGCCTGGCCCCACCGTTCCTTACGAGGAAATGTGGGCTGCCTCGCCGCACAACGATGCTGCCTCTGAAGCCTTCGTCCATTGGGATGAGACCGAAGATAAAGCCGTCCCGGCCAGTTGTGCTACTTGCCACAGTAGCACCGGCTATGTGGACTTTCTCGGCGCCGACGGCAGTGAAGCGGGCAAAGTTGACGCCGCCGCCCCAATCGGTACCACTGTCGACTGCGTAGCCTGCCACAACCCGGCTACCGCCGCCCTCACCGATGTCACCTTCCCCTCCGGGTTGGTGGTGAGCGATGCCGGCGACTCTGCGCGCTGCCTCATCTGCCACCAGGGCCGCGCCTCCAAGACTACGGTTGACGAGCAAATTGAAAAATTTGCCGCCACCGATCTGGACGCTGTGGTTGCACCGATGAAAGAGGGTGACGCGGAAGTTCGCTTCGGCTTCATTAACATCCACTACTATGCCGCGGCTGCCACGCTCTACGGCACCGAGGTCAAGGGCGGCTATGAATACGACGGCAAAGCCTACGATGCCAAGTTCGATCACATCGAAGGCTACGCCACCTGCGCCGAATGCCACAACTCCCACACCCTCGAGGTCAAGCTTGACCAGTGCGCCTTCTGCCACGAAGACGTTGCTGCCGTAGAAGACCTCAAGAACATCCGCATGGTTTCCTCTGCCGCCGACTATGACGGTGACGGTGACAGCGCGGAAGGGCTGGCGGGTGAAATCTCTGGCATGCAAGAAGCCCTTTACCAGGGCTTGCTCGCTTATGCCAAGGAAGTGGTCGGCACCGGCATCATCTACGACTCCGCCACCTACCCCTACTTCCTCACCGACGCGGATGGCGATGGCGCCATTGATAAAAATGCTGAGGGCGGAAACGTCGCCTACACCACCTGGACCCCTCGCTTGCTGAAAGCCGCCTATAACTACCAGGTTTCCCTCAAGGATCCCGGTAATTATGCCCACGGCAACAAGTACGTCATCCAGTTGCTCTTCGACTCGCTGGAAGACCTCAACAGCCAGCTCTCCACCCCCATCGACATGGCCGCCATGCACCGCGAGGATGCGGGCCACTTCGCCGGCAACTCAGAGGCCTTCCGCCACTGGGATGGGGAAGGTGAGGTTCCCGGCTCTTGCGCTCGCTGCCACTCCGCCACCGGTCTGCCGCAGTTTGTGAAGGAAGGCGTCAACATCGCCAACGAGCCCTCCAACGGCTTCTCCTGCTACACCTGCCACGACCACGAAAACTGGCCTGGTTTGCTTTCGGTTGCTTCGGTGCCCTTCCCCAGCGGAGCCAAACTGGCCTTCGCCGAGGGTGACCCCAACAACCTGTGTCTCGAATGCCACCAGGGCCGCGCCTTCTCGGGCACCATCGACCGGGCTGTCGCTGATTTGGATGTCGATACCCCCAGTGAAACGTTGCGCTTCTCCAACATTCACTACTTCGCCGCAGGTGCCACACTCTTCGGCTCAGATGCCAAGGGTATCTACCAGTACGAGGGTCAGGAGTATGCCGCGCAGTTCGCTCACGCGCCGAACGTAAATACATGCACCTCCTGCCACGACCCGCATGCTTTGGCCCCCAAGACCGCTGCCTGCGCCGGCTGCCACCAAACCGACGATCCCGCCACCATCCGCATGACCTCCACCGCCGATTACGACGGTGACGGCGATGTGACCGAAGGACTCAAGGGCGAGCTGGAAGGCATGGCCGAAAAGCTCTATGCCGCCATTCAGGCGAAAGCCGTCGAAACCAGCGTCGGCACAGTCTATGACGCGCACGCCTATCCGTACTTCTTTGTGGATGCGGACGGCGACGGCGAAGCGGACAAGAACGCTGAAGGCGGTTCCATTGGCTACAATGCCTGGACGCCGCGCTTGCTCAAGGCCGCTTACAACTACCAGTACTACCAGAAGGATCCTGGCGCGTTCGCCCACAACTTCAAGTATGTGGCCCAGGCGCTGTATGACTCGATCGTGGATCTGGGCGGTGATGTCACCGGTATGACCCGGCCGTAAGCCTGATCGTTTCGTAAACCGCACGACCCCTTGCACTCCGGACGTACTCTTGTCCGGAGTGCATTTTTAATGCAATCCCAACAGTTGGATTCGGCCGTAATCCGAGTTATAATACCTCTTAACCCTATTTTAATCTTTCTATATCAAGGGAGTGCCATGAAGAAATTCTTCCGATCCATTCGCGATTTCTTTTTGCCCCCAGCCGACGCGAAAATGTTCGCGCGCATCCTCCCCCTCTTCGCTATCGTCTTGCTCATGCTGGTGCTCTTTGCGAGCGCCAACTACGCCTGGGAAGAGACCAACACCCCTTCCTTCTGCGGCCTCACCTGCCACACCATGCCGCCCCAGCACATCACCTATCTCAACTCTGCGCACACTAACGTCTCCTGCGAGGACTGCCACATGGGCCGCGACCGCCTGCACGTGCTCATCCCCCGCAAGGTCGAGTATTCCTGGCAAACCGGCAGCGCCATGATTCTAAACAATTACGAATATCCCATCGTTGCCAGGAATATGGCCCCTGCCCGCGAAGCCTGTGAGAACTGCCACAAACCCGAAGTCTTTTCCGGAGACAAGCTGGTCGAAATTCGCCGCTTTGCGGAAGACGAAAACAACTCCCCCACCTCTACCTTTCTGGTAGTCAAGACCGGCGGTGGTACCCAGCGCGAGGGCCTGGGCTTTGGCATCCACTGGCACGTCGAAAACGTGGTGGAATATTACGCCACCGATGAACGCGACCAGAACATCCCCTACGTCAAAGTTACCGCCACCGATGGCGCCGTGACCGAATATGTGGACATCGAGTCGGGCTTCAATCCTTCATCCGTTCCCGAGGGCGGCCTGGAACGCATGGATTGCATCACCTGCCACAACCGCACCGCCCACCTGGTGGAAAATCCGGTGGACTTAATGGACGATCTACTCACCCGCCGCCTTGTCTCTCCCGACATTCCCAACATCAAGAAAAAGGGCGTCCAGGTGCTCAGTCCCAAATACGAATCAGAACAGGCCGCCATGGAGGCCATCGCCGGGATCACCAGCTATTACAGCAAAGAACAAATCGAATTCTACGATGCCAACGCCGCCCTGGTGGATAAAGCCATCCTTGCCATGCAAGAGGCCTGGAAGCGCACCAATTTCCCCGAACAGGAGATGGACTGGGAAACCCATCCCAACAACCTGGCTCACAAAGACTCGCCCGGCTGCTTCCGCTGCCACGACGGCAAGCATCTCTCCGCCACCGATGAAGCCATCCGCCTGGAATGCAACGTCTGCCATTCCATTCCAGTCGTTTCAGCCCCCAACCAGATCACTGCTAACCTCGAGTTGAGCAAAGGCTTCGAGCCCGAATCCCACAAAAACCCCAACTGGATCACCCTGCACCGCGACATCTTCGACAGCTCCTGCGCGGGCTGTCACTCGGTCGAAGACGCGGGCGGCTCGAGTAACACCTCCTTCTGCTCCAACAGCGCCTGTCACGGAGCCAGTTGGGAGTTTGCCGGTTTTGACGCTCCCCGCCTGCGCGAAATCCTCAACATCCAGGCCGAACAGTACATCCTGCCCCCGGTGGAAGAGGAAGAAGAGCCCCTCGCGCCCACCGGCGAAGCACCTACCTACGCCTCCTTGAGCAAAACCATTGAAAACCGCTGCGGAGCCTGTCACGGTACCACCGGCATGAAAGGCCTGAACGTACTTGACTACGCTGCCCTCATGGCGGGCGGGGAAAGCGGCCCGGCCATCGTCCCCGGCGATCTCGATGCCAGCCTGTTCTACACCATTCAAACCGCCGCAGCCGGTCATTTCGGCCAGTTCAGCGCCGTGGAGCTGGAGCTGGTCAAACAGTGGATTTTAGACGGAGCGCCCGAGAAGTAATCTATCCCGAACACTTTGCCAAAGCCTCCCCAGGCTATCTCAATTGTGCGGCCTGGGGAGGCTTTTTTTATTATTCCGCCAGACTTTGTGAAATTTGTGACATTTATCCGACTTTTTTAAGCACCCCTCTCATATCCCTAAGGTATAATTAATCTTATACTCAGATTGATTTAAGATTTCAGATTGGAATCCACCCCATATTCCTAGCGCGAGGAGAATGGAATGAAGGGAAATTTGCTACTCACTCGATCCATCCAGTTCCTGGCATTGACCGCTGTCCTCCTGCTAACCGCAGGGGCTGCTTATGCAGCACAACTGCCAGGACAGGTTCAGGCCGCGCCTGAGCCGCTTCCTCCGGCCCAACAGCCGGACAACTCGCTGTGCTTGAGCTGTCACTCAACACCCGGCGAAGAGATGGAGATGCCAAACGGGGATAAGCTATCCATCTATGTCGACATGGAGGCCTACAGCACCGGCGTGCATGCCAACCACGCCTGTCAGACGTGCCACCCCAACATCGTCTCCTACCCCCACCCTGCTAACAAAGCTCAGACGGCCAAGGAATACACCCGGCAGTACGAAGCCACCTGCACGCAGTGTCACCCCAACCAGACCAAGGCCACCATGGACAACGCCCATGCCAGGCTGGCGGCTGAAGGCAACCCCAACACCCCCGTCTGCGCCGACTGCCACAGCCCCCACGCCACAGCTCCCATTGTCAAGGACGCCAACGGTGACCCTGCCCAATCAGAAAACGCCAACATCGCCCTCATCTGCGCTAACTGCCACAGTATCATTGTGGAGCAGTACAAGAACAGCGTGCACGGCAAGGCCGTCTTCGAAGAATCCAACCCCGATGTGCCCGCCTGCGATGAATGCCACGGTATTCACAACCTGACGCAAGCCCGCACCAACGAATTCCGCCTGAATTCGCCCAACATGTGCGCCGAATGCCACAGCCGCGGCGACATCATGGACAAGTACGGCATCTCAACCGAGGTGATGAACACCTATGTAGCTGATTTCCACGGCACCACCGTCACCCTCTTCGAGAAGCAGTCGCCGGACCAGGAAACCAATAAAGCGGTCTGCTATGACTGCCACGGTGTTCACGACATCGCCGCCACCGACGACCCCCAGAAGGGCTTGCAGGTCAAGCAGAACATGATGATCGCCTGCCAACGATGCCACCCCGATGCCAATGAAAACTTCCCCGATTCCTGGCTGAGCCATTACATCCCCAGCAAGGATAAGTATCCCCTGGTGTACTACGTTCAGCTCTTCTACAACATCTTGATCCCCGCCGCTTTAGGCGGCATGGGCCTGATCGTGGCCACCGATATCTACCGCCGAGTAACCGACAAATTGGTTCGCAAGCCAAAAGAAGCCGCAGCCCCTGCCCCAGAAGAAAAGAAGGAGGGCTAAACGATGAGCACGGAACATAAAACCTACCAACGCTTTAGCATCCCTCAACGGGTCGAACATTTCATCCTGATCCTCACCTTCACAACCCTGGGGTTGACCGGCCTGGCTCAGAAGTATTCTCTGTGGCCCATTTCGCAGGACTTCATTGCCGCACTCGGTGGCATTGAGGCTACCCGCATCATCCACCGCACCGCTGCCATCCTCTTTGCCCTCGAATCGGTCTACCACGTGATCATCCTGGCTTACAAGCTCTTCGTGATGCGTGTCGAAGCCACCATGCTCCCAGGGATCAAAGACGGCAAGGATGTCATCGACTTCGTGATGTACAATCTGCGCCTGAGCAAGAAACAGCCCAAGATGCCGCGCTACAACTTCGCTGAAAAAATGGAATACTGGGCCATGATCTGGGGCACCGTTCTGATGGGCCTGACCGGCTTCATGCTGTGGAATCCCATCGGCGTAGCGGAAATCCTCCCTGGCCAATTCATCCCGGCGGCCAAAGCCGCTCACGGCGCCGAAGGCGTGCTGGCGGTACTGGCCATCCTCATCTGGCACTTCTACAACGTGCACATCAAGCACTTCAGCAAGGCCATGTTCACCGGCAAGATGACCCACCATGAAATGGAAGAAGAGCACGGCGAGGAATTGGAAAAAATCCAGGCTGGCAAAGCCGTCTACACCCCTCCCGACCGTGCCACCTACCGCAAGCGGATGACCTTCTTCGTTCCCGCAGCAGTCGTGTTCGTCGGGCTGTCCCTGGCGGCCCTGTACTTCGTGACCCTACGCGAAGAATCCGCGCTGTCCACCTACCCGCCCGCTGTACCTACCAGCGACGTGTACGTCTTGCCCACCGCCACCCCCTCCGAATAAGTCCGGCTGACTAAACAACCTCAAAAAACGATGCCGCCTCAAGCGTGGCATCGTTTTTTATCCACTCCGCCAGAGGTGGAAACGGTCAGAATTTGAGGTATGCTTCGGGTGACTCGGATCCCAAACATACTTCAAATTCAGCAACTTTTCCACTCTCCATCGCAGTCGTTGTCTTGCATTTATGATATACTCTTTTTCGTATTCTTGATTTCAAGTGAAGCCCGGAGGTCAACAGGCCACATGAAAACTCTACTCCTTTTACGCCACGGTAAATCTAGCTGGAAAGACACCCATCTTTCTGACCAGGAACGCCCCCTTTCCAAACGCGGACAACGCGACTCGCACACAATGGGTCATCTCCTGTTGGACCGAGAACTGGTTCCCCAGGTAGTGCTCTCTTCATCCTCCAGGCGCACGGCCCAAACCGCTGAAATCCTCTGCGAAGATTGCCGCGAAATTGGCCCCGTTCACCTGCTGGACGAGTTGTACCTGGCAGAACCAGCCGCCTACCTGGACGTACTGCACACCCTGCCCGAAGGCATCGAGCGAGTCATGGTCATTGGGCACAACCCCGGCCTCGAGGCTTTGCTGCTCACACTCGGGCGGCGTATTGAAGCTATGCCCACCGCCTCGTTGGCTCACCTTGTCCTGCCCATCCAATCCTGGGCCGAGTTGACCCAGGAAACTGAGGGCGAACTGGTCGATTTCTGGACGCCGCAAGATCTGCAGGACATGGCCGAGCAGGCCGAAAAAGAAAAAGAAAAGCACAAAGAAGAGAAGCATAAAGGCAAGGAAGAGCACAAAGCGAAGGACGAGCACAAAAAAGAAAAAGAGAAGCACAAAGAAGACGAAAAGAAATCCAAGAAGAAAAAGTAGGATAATCGCCATGTCTTTAATGCCCATCACCGACCAAACATTTCAAACCGAAGTAGCCGGTGCTTCCGTGCCCGTCTTGCTAGATTTCAGCGCCGAATGGTGCGGGCCCTGCCGCCAGTTGGAACCCATCCTTGAGAAGCTCTCCACCGAACTGCAAGGCAAGCTCATCATCGGCCGCATCGACGTAGACGCCAATCCTGATGTTCCCGGGCGCATGCAGGTCATGGGCATCCCCACCCTCATCCTGTTCGTCAATGGTCAACCCGTCGAGCGCATGTCCGGCTTCATGCCCCGCGAGCGCTTAATGCAAAAAATCAGCCCCCACCTGGGCTAATAACCCACATTCCGCACCCAAAGCGGCGAAGAACAAGAACCAAAATTGACGTGTATGTGGGTGCAAAGCACCCACATACACGTCAATTTTAGGAGATGAACCCATGAGCGACAAAACCCCCAAACCCTTTGGATTGTGGCCCAGCCCGCTAACCGCACAAGCGCTGGGGCAGCGCACCCGCCTCGATGAAATCGGCTGGGATAGCGACGGCCAGACTCTGGTCTGGCTGGAAGGCCGTTCAGATCGAGGTGTGCTGGTGGCCCAAACCGGCCTGGAAGCCCGCCGCGACCTGACCGTCACCCACTCGGTGCGCGGCGGAGTGGGCTACGGCGGCGGCGAGTTCTGCATAGCGCAAGGCCGGGTCTTCTTCGTAGACCGCAGCGGACAAATCTTCACCCGCAGCCTCTCTCACGGCTCGCCGCGCCCAGTCACCCCGCCCTTTGGCGCCTGCGCCTCGCCCAGCATTTCGCCCGATGGCCGCTGGCTGGTCTATGTCTTCAGTGACGGCGCCACTGACCTGCTGGCCCTGGTGGACAGCAACGGGCAGGATTGGCCCATCCAGGTGGCCCGCGGCGCCGACTTCTACAGCCAACCCGCCTGGAGCCCGGATGGAAACTGGCTGGCCTGGGCCGAGTGGAACCACCCCAACATGCCCTGGGATGGCGGCCTGGTCAAGCTGGCCCGCCTGGAGGGCACGCCCCCGCGCCCCGCCGAAACGTTCATCCTCGGCGGAGACGTCCTCAACGCTGCCGCCCAGCCGGTCTTCTCGCCAGACGGAAAACAGATTTGTTTCATCGAAGCGGTTGGAGAATTTGAGCAGTTGGTCCTGGTCGACGTGGCCTCGCAAGAACGGCGCGTGCTGTGGAACCCTGGCGACCGCCACCTCATGCTGCCTGCCTGGGTGCAGGGCAACCGCTCCCTGGGTTGGGCCGCCGATGGGCAATTCCTCTACAACCTCAGCAACTACGCCGGACGCGTGCAGCTCTGGCGCATCGACCTCGAAGGCCGCGCAACGCAAATCGACACCGCGCCCTACACCTGGCTGTCGCAGCTAACCGTTTCACCCTCGGGCGACAAAATCGCCTGCCTAGCCTCCTCGCCGCACACCTCCACCCGCGTGGTGGTGTGGGAAAATGGCAAAGCGCAGGTCATGGCCCGCAGCGACGCTGAGAATCTGCCTCCCGGATTCACCGCCGAGCCGCAGGCCATCAGTTGGCGCGCTGCCAATGGCTCCCCCATCCACGGCCTGTACTATCCCCCTGCCCACCCCGATTTCACCGCCCAGGGCAAGCCCCCGGTCATCGTCAGCATCCACGGTGGGCCAACCGGAGCCGTGGGCATCACCTATTCGCCCGAGGCGGTCTACTTCACCTCGCGCGGCTACGGCTTCTTCTATGTGAATTACCGCGGCAGCACCGGCTATGGGCGCTCCTACCGGGATGCGCTGCGCCAGCGCTGGGGCGACTTCGACACCGAAGATGCTGCCACCGGCGCACAGGCCCTGGTGGAACTTGGCCTGGCCGACCCCAAACAACTGGTCATCACCGGGGGCAGCGCGGGTGGCTACACCGTGCTCAACGCCCTCATCCGCTACCCAGGGCAGTTCAAAGCCGGGGTGTGCCTGTTCGGCGTCAGCAATCTGTTCACCCTCGACCAGGACACCCACAAATTCGAGGCTCACTACACCCATTCGCTGGTAGGAGCCCTGCCCGAAGCCGCCGCCCGCTACCACGCCTGGTCGCCGGTGTTCCACGCCGACGCCATCCGCGACCCCATGTACGTCTTCCAGGGCGCCGACGACAAGGTAGTGCCGCCCAGCCAATCCGAAGAGGTCGTGGCGGCCCTGCGCAAAAATAGCCTGCCCCACAAGTACAAAGTGTACGAAGGCGAAGGCCACGGCTGGCGCAAATCCGAAACCATTGTGGATTACTACACCGAGTTCGAACGCTTCCTGCAGCAGTTCGTCCTCTTCGCGCCGTGAAGAAGCTGTAAGCTATCAGCCGTCAGCCTTAAGCTTGAAGAAAAGAACCGCACTCCGCGAAAAGGATTACCTTCTCGCTTCCTCAGCGCACCTCTGCGTCCTTTGCGCCCTCTGCGGTTCCTCTTCTCTTCCCCCACGTCTACCCTCGTCTCCGCCTTCTCTCTCTGGCTGATAGCTGACGGCTTACGGCTGATAGCCTCTTACACAATCAACATCGCATCGCCAAACGAGTAAAAGCGGTACTCCATCTCCACTGCCGTGCGGTAAGCTTCCAACAACCGCTCTCGCCCCACCAGCGCGCTCACCAGCATGATCAGGCTGGACTTGGGCAGATGAAAATTGGTCACCAGCGCATCCACCGCGCGGAACGTGTATCCCGGCAGGATGAACAACTGCGTGGGTCCGGCAAAAGCCCCCACCGCCCGCCCCGGCCCGGCTGCTTGCGCCGCCGATTCCAGCGTGCGCACGCTGGTCGTGCCCACCGCGATGATGCGCCCGCCGCTGCTGCGCGCCCGGTTTATGGCCTCTGCCGCTTCCGGCGTCACCTCGCACCACTCCGAATGAATTTTGTGCTCGCGCGGGTCTTCCTCGGTCACCGGCGCAAACGTATCCAGCCCCACGTGCAAGGTCACCGAAGCGAAGCTCACTCCCCGTTCTTGCTTCAAATGCTCCATTAACTCATGGGTGAAATGCAGCCCGGCGGTAGGCGCAGCCGCCGAACCCGGCTGCCGCGCGTACACGGTCTGGTAGCGTTCGGGGTCTTTGAGCGGCTCGTGAATGTACGGCGGCAGGGGCATGTGCCCGGCGGCTTCCAGGGCCGCTTCCACCGGCGCGTCAAAGCGCACCAGCCGCCGCGAACCTTCCAACTCAGCCACAATCTCCGCCGTGCGCCCGCCGTCCACATCCAGGCGCTTGCCCGCGGTCAAGCGTTTGCCCCCCACCAGCGCCTCCCAGGTCAGGGCATCTTCACGGCGCAGAAGCAGCAGCTCCACCTGCCCGCCGGTGGGTTTGCGCGCAAAGATGCGCGCCGGGATCACCCGCGTCTGGTTGACCACCAGCAGGTCGCCGGGGCGCAAATAGTCGCTGATGTGCCAGAAGGTGGTGTGCTCCAACTCGGGCGCGTCGCGGCGCAGTACCAGCAGGCGCGAGTTGTGGCGCGGCTCGACGGGCGTCTGCGCGATCCGCTCCGCGGGAAGGTGGTAATCGAAATCGAGGGTCTTCATGCGGTTGGGTTACAGCAGACGCGGCTGGCCGGGCTGCTCGGGGAAAACAATTTTGAGGTGCTCATAAGCTCCCCGGGTGGCCACGCGCCCCTGCGGAGTGCGGTCCAAAAAACCCAACTGCAACAGGTACGGCTCGACCACGTCCATAATCGTGTCCGGCTCCTCGCCGATCGAAGCGGCGATGGTATTCAGGCCCACCGGTCCGCCGTTGTACTTCTCAATGATGGTCAGCAGCACGCGGCGGTCCACTTCGTCCAGGCCCAACGGGTCCACGTTGAGCAGGTTGAGCGCCTCCGAAGCCACCTCGCGGCTGACATCGCCTTTCGCGCGCACCTGGGCAAAGTCGCGCACACGCCGCAGCAGGCGCAGCGCCACGCGCGGGGTGCCGCGTGCCCGGCGGGCAATCTCATCATAGCCATCTTCGGCTACGGTAATGCCCAAGCGCCCGGCGGCTCGCCGCAGAATCTCCTGAATGGCAACCGGGTCGTAGTAATCCAGGCGGTAGACAGCCCCAAAGCGCGCCCGCAGCGGCGCCGAGACCAGCGCCAGGCGGGTGGTCGCGCCGATGACCGTAAAGCGCGGCATCTTCAGGCGAATGGAACGCGCCGCCGGGCCCTTGCCGATCATGATATCCAGGGCAAAGTCTTCCATCGCCGGGTACATCACCTCTTCCACGGCCCGGCCCAGGCGATGGATTTCGTCAATGAAGAGAATATCGCCCGCGCGCAGGTTGGTTAAAATGGCCGCCAGGTCGCCGGCTCGCTCGATGGCCGGGCCAGCCGAAGTCTTGATGTTCACGCCCATCTCGTTCGCCAGGATGTGCGCCAGGGTGGTTTTTCCAAGCCCGGGTGGGCCGTAAAATAGGACGTGTTCCAGCGGGTCACCGCGCTGGCGTGCTGCCGCGATCAAAATATTCAGGTTTTCTTTGATCTGCGCTTGCCCAATATAATCCGCCAGGCGCACGGGGCGCAGGGCGGGGTCAATGGGCTCGTCAGCCCGCGTTTGAGGGTTCACCAGGCGGTTTTGTGCGTCGGTCATGAGGTTGATTATACCCATGAAATGGCTTTTCGGGAGCGCTCGCCAGATCACCCTTTTGGCACCGCCGCCCACCGGATTATTTGGGTATACTTAGCGCAATGAACATCAGCGACCACTACGGACTGCTCGCCTGGTTGCTCCTGACCGGCTCAACCTCCACAGCCCTGGCCATTTTCACTTGGACAAGGCGTGCTTCGCGCGGAGCAAAGCGCTTTGGGTGGGTGTCGCTGATCGGTGGAATTTGGGCACTGTTCCTGCTGGCCGAGATTCTCACTCCCGACATGCCGGGGAAAATCATCTGGAATGACCTGCAAACCATCGGTGGATTTGTCCCTCCTCTGTTCTTCTTCTTTGTGTTGGAATACACTGACCGCAGTGGCTGGCTGAAACCGGGTCTTATCGCGGCTTTTCTACTCCCCCCCTTATTGACCGTGATCAGTGCCTTTCTTGATTTTCCACCCGGATGGACTCGCGCCGCGCCGCGCCTTGAAGATAGCACAGCCCTGCTGCCCCTCGTCACCTTCGAGTATGGCCCCTGGTCCATCGTAGCCATGATTTTCTCCGTGCTGGTCATGGTGGCCAGCCTGGCGCTGCTGTTTGACCGCTTGCTGTATGGGGCAAAAATCTACCGGCTGCAGGTCACCAGCCTCATCCTGGGCATTCTACTGCCCAGCGCGTTGAACCTTGCCCTGTCCGCCCGTTTCCCGGGAATCCCCATCCTCAGCCTGTTTCCGCTCACCTTCCCGATCAGCACCTTGATCAGCGGGTGGGCCTTGCTGCGCTACCGCCTGTTTGACCTGGCCCCCATTGCCCGCGCCGCTCTCCTTGAACGCATGGCCGACCCGGTGCTGGTGTTAGACAACCAGTTGCGCGTCATCGACCTGAACCAACCCGCCCAAAACCTACTCGGCACCGACCTCGAGCGGGCCTTTGGCCAGACCTTCGATCATACCCTGCCTCTGGGCCTGGCAGGATTGCTCAGTTTTGCCCGTGGCACCGATGAGCGCGTCGAACTGGCCCTGGGCAGCCCGCCCCTGACCTACGAAGTGACCCGTTCGCCGCTGAGCAGAAACCGGGGGCAACTGCTTGTAATGCACGACATCAGCGCGCAGAAAGCGCTGCAAAGCGCACTACAAACCAGTGAAGAGCGCTACCGCCTGCTGGTAGAAAATGGCAATGATGGCATCGGCCTGGTTCAGGATCAGCGTTTCCGTTTCGTCAATCCCCAGCTAGCAGAGATCATAGGCTATACGATCCAGGAAATGGAAGGCCAGCTCTTTCAGGATTTCATCGCCCCCGAACGGAGGGAAGATGTTCTGGGTTTCCACAAAAAACGGCTGCGCGGCGAGTCAGTGCCCTTCCAGTATATGCTGGAGGTGGTCCACAAATCCGGCCAGCGTCTCACCCTTGATCTCAGCGCCCGGGTGCTGTACATCGAGGGTCAGCCGGCAGTCCTGTTCTTCGCCCGCGACGTAACGGAGCAAGTCAAAACCGCCCGGCTGCTCGAGGAAAGCCGCGAACAGTATCGCGATCTTTATTTTCGCGCCCAGCAAGATGCTACCGAGCACAAGCGCCTGTATGCACTCCAATCCGCCACCCTCGAGGCCGCTACAGATGGATTTCTGGTGATCAGCCTGGATGGCAACATTGTCACCTACAACAGCCAGTTTGTCAGTCTGTGGAACCTTCCCGCCAATTGGCTGCAATATCCAACCCGGGCCGAGCGGCTGGAATTGTTGGCCCGGCAGGTGCAAAACCGGGAGGAGTATCTCGTGCGGGTTCAAGAGTTGTTTGGCAACCCCGAGATGGAAAGTCTAGACATCATCGAACTGGCTGACGGGCGCGTCTTCGAGCGCCGCACAGTGCCCTATCGCATGGACAACGAAATCGTTGGGCGGCTGTGGAACTTTCGCGACATCAGCGAGCGCAAGCGCGCCGAACATACCGAGCAGGCTTACCGGGAACTGCTTGAAGCCCGCGCCAAAGAGACGGAAATTCTCAAGCAAGTAGCCGAAACCCTCAACCAGGTGCTTCCGCCCGCCCGCGCGCTGGAAGTGGGCCTCAAGATTGTGGCCGAGCAAATTCACGCTACCGCTGGCTGGTTTTTAATCCTCGAACCCAGCGGAGAGGCAACACTTTCCGCCTCGTACCGGCTGCCGCCCAGCCTGGCAAAGCTCAAAGAAGACAACTGCCCGTGGGGAATATGCCGCTGTCTGGAACGGATGCTGGGAGGCGACCTGAAGAGCTCCGACGCGGAAATCCTGGGCTGCCAGCGGCTGGAAGAATCCGAGGAGCTTCCTAAGAATCTGCAACATCATGTGAGCATCCCCGTCCAGGCCAGCGGGCGCCCGGTCGGCATGCTCAACCTGGTGGTGCCCGCTGAGCGCAAATTCGACGCGACCGAAATGCGCCTGCTGGAGGCTTTCGGCGACCAGTTTGGTGGAGCCGTGGAACGCGCGCGCCTGTTCGAGCACACCCAGCGATTGGCGATCACCGACGGGCTAACCGGGCTATACAACCGCCGGCACTTCTTCGTCAAGGCGCAGGAAGAATACGAGCGCGCCCTGCGCTACAACCATCCCCTGTCCATTCTGATGATCGATGTCGACCACTTCAAGCACGTCAATGACGAGCACGGACACCAAACCGGCGACCTGGTGCTAAAACAGGTCGCCGAAAGCTGCCGGAAAGCCCTCCGTCAGGTGGACATCATTGGACGTTACGGTGGAGAAGAACTGGTGGTGCTCATGCCCGAAACCGCCAAAGATGCCGCTATGCAAGCTGCCGAACGCCTGCGCGAGTCGATCGTTTCCCTCCAATTCCCAAATATTAACAAATCACTCTGCGTCACCATCAGCATTGGCGTAGCTACCCTGGAAGATACCATCGAGCTCGAACGCCTGCTGGACCGTGCCGACCAGGCCTTGTATCAGGCCAAAGACTTTGGCAGAAATCAGGTAAAGATCTGGACAGAGGGTGTGGAAAGTTCCGCCTCTGGTTGAGTAGTCACTATTCCTGTATAATAGCGAGAATTTGGAGATCATCAGGATTACCCCACAAAGCAAACTTTGGATTAAAATTCCTGTGAACAGCGATCCAAATACCGAAAGCTGAAATTTTAGGAGAACTCAATGGCCGAAGTATATGTTTCTAACCACCCCCTGGTGCAGCATAAATTAAGCATTTTGCGCCATGTCGACACCGAACCCAAAAAATTCCGCCAGCTAGTCCGAGAGCTGGCGGCTTTGTTAACCTATGAGGCCACTCAGGACCTGACCACGGCCCCGGTCAACATCCCCACCCCGCTCACCACAGCCCACTGCCGCGAACTGCTGGAGAAGATCGGCCTGGTGCCCATCCTGAGAGCCGGGTTGGGCATGGTCGAAGGCGTGTGGGAACTGATGCCCTCCTCCGAGGTCTGGCATATCGGCGTCTACCGCGACGAGAAAACTCTCAAGCCCGTGCAATACTACAACAAACTGCCCGTCGATCCCACCGTGCAAGTCTGCATGATTCTGGACCCCATGCTGGCGACCGGCGGCTCGGCCGTGGCCTGCACGCAAATCCTCAAGAATTGGGGGGTCAAGAAAATCAAATTCGTCGGTCTCATCGGCGCGCCCGAAGGGATTGCCACCATGCAGCAGGCTCACCCCGACGTGCCCATCTACCTGGCTGCCATCGATGACCACCTCAACGAAAAAGGCTACATCGTGCCCGGTCTGGGCGACGCGGGCGATCGCCAGTTCGGCACCGGCTAAAGCTACTCAACCCGAAAATGAGGCGCATGTGGGGTGCGAAGCACCCCACATGCGCCTCATTTTCGGACTTCTTAAACTAACCGCCGATCTGAATCATACAGCGGCCTTCTGGGCGGTGGTTGTGAGCCAGCTCGTGTCCGAGCGGCTTTATACCCACCGCCTGCTGCAAAATAGGCAGCAGCGGCTCGCCGCGCCGCAGCGCAGGCAGCAGCGGGATTTCCAGGTCACTGAGCAGACAGGGCCGCAGGTTGCCGTCGGCGGTCAGGCGCAAGCGGTTGCATTCACCGCAAAAGTGATCGCTGATGGGCGAGATGAAGCCCACCCGGCCCTTCCCGCCAGGAATGGCAAACTCGCGGGCCGGGCCACTGCCTGATTTTTTCTCGCAAGGCTCCAACTCCAACCCTCGGAGCTGCTCCTGGATTTCGGAGATGGACATAAACGTGTTGGCGGGATCAGGAAAGCCCTCCCCCCACGTCTGTTGGTTGTTCACCGGCATAATCTCGATGAAACGCACATGCCAGGCACGTTCCACGGTCAGGCGGGCCATCTCCACCAGCTCGTCATCATTCACCCCGCGCATAACCACCACATTGATCTTGATGGGGGCCAAACCGGCTGCTTCAGCGGTTTCAATGCCACGCCAGACCGTGTCCAGGCTGCCCCCGCGCGTGATACGCGCAAAGCGCTCGGGGCGCAGCGTGTCCAGGCTCACATTGATCCGCTTCAACCCGGCCTCTGCCAGCGCCGGGGCGTACTGCTCCAGCAATGCGCCGTTGGTGGTCAGGCCAATATCCTCAATCCCCGGAGTTTCTGAAATCATGCGAACCAATCCGGGCAGTCCCAGACGTGCCAGCGGCTCACCGCCGGTCAAACGCACCTCGCGGACGCCCTCTGCCGCAGCCACACGCACTACCTCGGCAATCTCCTCGTAGCGCATGATTGAATCGTGAGGTTGGCGTTCAATCCCCTCCGGCGGCATACAGTAAACACAACGAAAATTACAACGATCGGTCACCGATACCCGTAAATATGTGATTTGTCGTCCAAATTGGTCAATGAGCATATCAATAATTCCTATGAAGAAGATTGTAACACAAGGTCAGCATGGGTTCATGCGCTCAGCCGATAGCCTGTCGCTCTGCAGATCAACTCGCGCAGCAAGCGAAACGGCAACCACAGCACCGCGTGGATGCCCAGGGAGATGCCGAACACTGCCGACAATCCACGCAGCCCACGGTTCAACCAGGGGGCCATGTTCTCCAGCATCCACGGCCCAGCTCCCGCCACCAACGACAGCCCCAGCAGCCCCAGCAGGGTCAGCCCAAGGGGCAGCCACGCGCGGCGGTCCGACTCCGATGGTAGCATGGTGGTGCTGATAGCAAAAGCCAGGTAGAACCACATCCAGAAGTCCGGTTGCGCCGGCAGCCCACCCAGCAGGTCCCAAAACAAGGGCCAGTCGGCAGCACTAAACGCCGCCGCCAGTGGCGCCAGTCCCAAACGGTCCAGGCCCAAAAAGGCAATCGCCACCCCACCCGTGATCAGGGGAGCCAGTCCGATGAGCGCATCGCGTAGAAAGTCGCTTTGCGCCGTCTCCACAAAACCCAATTGCAGTTTGCCATTGGGCAGCAACTGCGGCAGCAGCGAAAAACGCCCCGTACTCACCCCCAGCAGGCGGGCCATCAGGTAATGGCTGGTCTCGTGAATGAGCACGCCCGGCAAGAATAGCAGCGAGAACAAACCCAGCGCCAGCCCGGGACGGCGGGTGATGAGGAGGAAAACCGCCTGCAATTCAAAATGCAGGCGGCGCTGTACCAGGAGGAGCGGGCCGATCAAGACAATCAGCCAGATCAGCCCGTCCCCCCGAGTGAGAAACTCGGTCAATTTAGCCTGCGGCGGCTTTGACGATGGCGATGAAATCGGGGGCTTTCAGGCTGGCCCCGCCCACCAGGGCGCCGTCGATGTCGGGCATGCCAAACAGTTCGGCGGCGTTCTTGGCATTCACCGAGCCGCCGTACTGAATACGGATGGCTTCGGCAGCATCTTTACCGAACAGGTCGGCCAGGGATTTGCGCACCACGTTGGCATGCACGTCCTGGGCCTGTTGCGAGGTGGCGGCGCGCCCGGTGCCAATGGCCCACACCGGTTCGTACGCCACAACAATCTTCACCGCCTCTTCGGGGGTCAGCCCGGCCAGGCCGCCCTTGGTCTGGCGCGAAACAACCGCGGCGGTCTGCCCGGCCTCGTTCTCGTCCAGGGTCTCGCCCACGCACATGATCGGAGTCAGGCCCACAGCCAGAGCAGCCTTGACCTTCTTGTTGACCATTTCATCTGTCTCGCCGAAGTAAGCGCGGCGCTCGGAGTGGCCCAGAATGACGTACTGGCAGAACTCAGCCACCATCTTGGGGGCGATTTCGCCGGTGAAGGCCCCAGAGGCCTCCCAGTGCATGTTCTGCGCGCCCAGGCCGACGCCCGAACCCGCCAGCAGGTTGGCCAGGGACATCAGGTAAGGGGCGGGTGGGCACACGGCCTTATCCGCGCCTTTGATCGCCGACAATTCCGGCAGCATCTCCGCCACCAACACCCGGGTTTCTTCCCCGGTCTTATTCATCTTCCAGTTACCAGCCACAAAACGAGTACGCATAGAAACTCCTCTGCAAAAAATTTTTGGGAAATAGATTCAAACAAAGGGCGCAAAACCCTTTGGGAATTACTAGATGTTAATGATGAATAGATTGGGCGAGGGAATTATATCGCACTTTCGCATCTTAAAAACCCTAAGGGTCTTCTGAGACCCTTAGTACCTATCCTAAAAATCGGATGCGAAGTTGAACAAGATATCAGCGCAGGCGAATTGGATGAGCGCCAACCAGTTCTGT
>JAFGLU010000022.1 GCA_016927865.1 Anaerolineaceae bacterium | reverse complement strand
GCAGTGGTTCACCCCCCTGCGCGAGGCCATGGACGCCTTCTTTGACGTGACCCAAAAGTTCGTCAGCGGCTCGGTGCGCCTCAAGCTGTACAAGGGCAACCTCATTCCCGCCGGGCGCAAGTCCATCCACAGCCTGTACCGCGAGGACTTCGCCACCTTTGGCCAGGACTCGGTCTACGATCAGAGCGACGCCGCCGGGTTCATCACCCTCTTCGGCCTGCCGCTCAAGGTGGCCGCCATGCGCGATATCGTCGCCGGGACCAATGTCGAGTACGATGCCCCGGATTACTCCACGTTTAAACGGGATTAAGAATTTATCCGCGAATGAACGCTAATTTCCGCGAATTCAGAATATAATAATGACCTCAACACTCACATATACAGCACAAATATTTCTTTTTTCAATTCGCGTCTATTCGCGTCTATTAGCGGATTAATTCTTTTGGAGGCGAAGATGAGTAAATTATGGGGCGGGCGGTTCTCGGGCGGGTTGGATCCCATCGCGTGGGAGTACAACGCTTCTCTGCCGTTTGACTGGCGCATGGCCGAAATGGACGTGCGCGGGTCGATTGCCTGGGCCAAAGGCTTGATGAAAGCCGGTGTTATCACCCTCGACGAGCAACACCAGATCGTCAAGGGCCTGACCGACATCCTGGCCGAAGTGCGCGGCGGGCAGTTCCAGCACGCTCCTTCCGACGAGGACGTGCACACCGCCATCGAGCGGCGGCTGACCGAGCTGACCGGTCCGGTGGGCGGCAAACTGCACACCGGGCGCAGCCGCAACGATCAGGTAGCCACCGACTTCGCCCTGTGGCTGCTGGACGCCATCGACCGGGTGGACGCCTACCTCAAGCTGGTGCAAACCACGCTGGTCGAGCGTGCTGAAGCCGATATGGGCATTCTCCTGCCCGGTTACACCCACTTCCAGCAGTCGCAACCCATTCTCCTCAGCCACTGGTGGCTGTCACACTTCTGGCCTCTGGCCCGCGACCGCCAGCGCCTGGCCCAACTTCGCGAGCGCACCGCCGTTCTGCCCCTCGGCTCGGGCGCCATCGCCGGAACGCCCTTCCCCATCGACCGCAAGTTCCTGGCCAATCAACTTGGCCTCAAAGCCATCACCCCCAACAGCATCGACGCCGTTTCCAACCGTGATTCGGCTGCCGAGTACCTGTTCATCGCCGCGCTGGTGGCCGTGCACTTCTCCCGCCTGTCCGAAATGCTCATCCTGTACACCTCGGGCGAATTTGGCTTCATCGAGCTGTCCGACGCTTACAGCACCGGCTCCAGCCTGATGCCGCAGAAGAAGAACCCCGACACGCTGGAGTTGACCCGCGGCAAGGCCGGGACGGTCATTGGGCGGCTGACGGGCGTGCTTGCCATGCTCAAGGGTCTGCCTTCGGCCTATGACAAGGATATGCAAGAAGATAAGGTGCCGGTCTTTGAAACCACCGACACCCTGTGCCTGATGCTGCCGGTGGTGGCGGGCGTGCTCAAGACGCTCACCGTCAAAGCAGAGCGCATGCAGGCCGCTCTCAACCCGGCCATGCTCTCCACCGACGTGGCCGATTACCTGGTGCGCAAGGGGCTGCCCTTCCGCGAGGCGCACAGCCTGGTGGGCAAGGTCGTCCTGCGCGCCCAGCAGACGGGGGTGCGCCTGGACCAGCTTCCGCTGGAAGAGTTCCAGGCCCTCAGCCCTGTATTCGAAGCCGACGTGCTGGAAGTGTTCGATTTCGCGGCCTCCGCCGCGCGCCGGGACGTGCCCGGCGGCACCAGCCCGGCTGCCGTGCAGGTTCAAATCCAGCAGGCGCGGAACTTCCTGCAGGTTCACAAAGTGCGTAGCGCCCTGCCCCCCTCCGAAACCGCCCGCGGCGGCGACGGAAGCTAAAAATTATCCGCGAATTTCGCGAATTGTCGCGAATGAAGAAAGAAATTTCTTCTTATTAGCGTCATTCGCGTTCATTCGCGGACAAAATCTTTTTTAGGAGAATTAAAATGACTACTTTAACTGCTAATTGCCCCGAATGTGACGCGACCCTCACCCTGATTGACGTGGTGGTGGGCGAGATCGTGGTCTGCCCCGACTGCGGCGTGGACCTGGAAGTGACCAGCCTAGACCCGGTGACCGTGGAAGTGGCCCCCATGGAACAGGAAGATTGGGGCGAATAGCCCATCCCATTTCACAATAAGCAATGCTATTTTGGGCAGGGTTCCCTATCTGCCATAGCGAACAGCGGACAGCTGAAAGCGGATAGCGATTTACCAAGCGAGGTCTTATGAAGGTAGGTATTTTATTATCCCGCATCCGGGTTGAGGAAAAGTGGCTGCTCGAAGCGCTGGAGAAGCGCGGCGTCGATTATGAACGTATCGACGACCGGGAGGCGCACTTTGAATTGACTCAACCGGGCCCCTGGTCGCAGTTGGACGTTGTCCTCGAACGCAGCATTTCTTACGCGCGCGGCCTGTATGCTACCCATATCTTGAATGCCTGGGGCGTGCCCACCGTGAACATGGCCCACGTGGCTGCCACCTGCGGCGACAAGCTGGTCAGCTCGGCCGCGCTGGCCAAAGCCAACGTGCCCCAGCCACGCATCAAGGCAGCCTTTACCCCCGAATCAGCCCTGGCCGCCATCGAAGAGTTGGGCTACCCGGTGGTGCTTAAGCCGGTGGTTGGATCGTGGGGGCGGCTGCTCTCCAAGATCAACGACCGCGACGCCGCCGAAGCTGTGCTGGAGCACAAAGAGACCCTCGGCTCGTACCAGCACTCCATCTACTACATTCAGGAATACATCAAGAAGCCGGGGCGGGATATCCGCGCCTTCGTGGTCGGCGACCAGACCGTGTGCGCCATCTACCGCTCCTCGGCTCACTGGATCACCAACACCGCCCGCAGCGGGCAGGGTTCGGTCTGCCCGGTGACGCCCGAGTTGAACGAGATTTGCGTCAACGCGGCCAAGGCCGTGGGCGGCGGCGTGCTGGCGGTGGACATCCTCGAAGACCCCGACCGGGGCTTCCTGGTTAACGAGGTGAACCACACCATGGAGTTCCACGCCCTGGCCCCAGTGACGGGCGTGGATATTGCCGGGGTGATCGTGGACTATACCCTGGCCGTCGGCCGGCGCGAGGTCAACGTGCACCCGGTGGTGTCCCCCTTTCCAGGATCCGCCCCGCTCGCCGGAACCGCCCCGGTGAACGTGGCGGCCCACCCGGTTCTGAATTAGGAATTTTCTCCGCGAATGAACGCGAATAAACACGAATGGAAGAGAATTATTTATTGTCTTCATTCGCGCTCATTCGCGACATTAGCGGATAATATCTTTTTCCAAGAGGATTATCCATGATCAAAGCATCCATTATTGGTGGCTCGGGATACGGCGGCGGGGAACTGCTGCGCCTGCTCCTGGACCACCCTGAAGTCGAAGTGCAGCAAGCCACCTCCGAAAGCCACCTGGGCGAGTTTGTCTACCAGCAGCACCCCAACCTGCGCAAGCGCACCCAACTCAAATTCTCCTCCCGCGACCTGGTCGACCCCTGCGACGTGCTCTTCCTGGCCATGCCTCACGGCGAGAGCCAGAAGAAGATCGAGCAGTACGCTCAGATTGCCCCCAAAATCGTCGACCTGGCCGCCGATTTCCGCGTCAAGGACCTGGCCCTGTACAAGCAGTTCTACGGCGAGGATCACCATGCCCCGGCCTGGCTGGAGAAATTTATCTACGGCCTGCCCGAGTTCCACCGCGAGGAAATGAAAAACGCCAGCTACATCAGCGGGGTGGGCTGCAATGCCACCGCCGCCAACCTGGCCCTATACCCGCTGGTCAAGGCCGGGTTGATCGACACCACCCAGCCGGTGATTGTGGACATCAAGGTGGGTTCGTCGGAGGCGGGCGCGTCGCCCAACCCCGGCTCGCACCACCCCGAGCGCAGCGGCGTGATCCGCACCTTCTCGGCCTACGGCCACCGCCACACCGCCGAGGTGATTCAGGAGTTGGGCCTGCCCAACGTGCACCTGACCATGACCTCGGTCGACCTGGTGCGCGGGGCGCTGGCCGCGGCGCATGCCTCGGTCAAGCCGGGCGTCACCGAGAAGGACCTCTGGCGAGCCTACCGCGGCTGGGTGGAAGCCGAGCCGTTCGTGCGCCTGGTGAAGGACAAGCGCGGCATCTACCGCGTACCCGAGCCCAAGATTTTGGCCGGCAGCAATTATGCCGACGTGGGCTTTGAGTTGGACGTGACCCACAACCGGGTGGTGGCAATGGCCGCCATCGACAACCTGATGAAGGGCGCCGCCGGTTCAGCCGTCCAGGCCATGAACCTGATCTGCGGGTTCGATGAAATCGCCGGCCTAGGTTTCAGCGGTTTGCATCCCATTTAACCCCCTCCCGGCCTCCCCCATTTTTTCAAAATGGGGGAGGTGCAGGTGGGGGTGAATTCTGACCCTCGCCCGGCCTAAATCTTTGTGTTTACAATCAAGCCTGGGGCAGGGTGAGGGAACCACCTGACCTCCAATTAATTTTCACCCACAAGCGAGGTACACCATGATTGTCATCAAAATCGGCGGATCGCAGGGCGTCAACCTCGACGCCGTCTGCGCCGACACAGCGCAACTCATCCAGTCGGGCCAAAAGGTCATCATCGTCCACGGTGGCTCCAACGAAACCAACCAGATCTCCGAGCAACTGGGCAAGCCCCCACGATTCGTGACCACCGTGACCGGCTTCACCAGCCGCTACACCGACCGACCCACCCTGGAAATTTTCGCCATGGTCACCTCCGGCAAAATCAACACCCTCATCGTCGAGCGCTTACAGAAAAACGGCGTCAATGCCTTTGGCCTCTCCGGCGTGGACGGGCGCGTGATGGCCGCTCACCGCAAAGAAGCCCTGCGCATCGTGGAAAACGGCAAAAAGCTGGTCCTGCGCGACGATTACACCGGCAAGATCGAACAGGTCAACGCCGGGCTGCTCAAAATGCTCATGGACGCCGGACTAACCCCGGTGATCGCCCCGCTGGCCATTTCGCAGGACGGTGACGCCCTCAACGTGGACGCCGACCGGGCGGCCGCCATGGTGGCCGGAGCCGTGCAGGCCGAGCAACTCATCATCCTCACCAACGTTCCCGGCCTCATGCGCAGCTTCCCCGACGAGAGCACGGTCATCGCCCACCTGCCTAAAGCCGGGCTGGAGCAGGCCCTCTCCTTTGCCGAAGGACGCATGAAAAAGAAAGTCCTCGGGGCCAGCGAGGCCCTGGAACTGGGCGTACCCAAAATCACATTCGCCGACGGGCGCACCGAACACCCCCTGCTGGACGCGCTGGCCGGAAAAGGAACGACGATATCATGAACACGCAAGCCATCTTTGATATTGAAAGTCAGCACACCTCCGGCCTGTATTCCAAACGGCCGGTCGCCATCGTGCGCGGGCTGGGCGCCCGCCTGTGGGATTCCGACGGGCGCGAGTACATCGACTGCGTGGGCGGGCAGGGCGCGGCCAATTTGGGCCATTGCAACCCGGCTGTGGCCGCCGCCATCGCCCAACAGGCTCAAACGCTCATTTCCTGCCCCGAGATGTTCTATAATGATCGCCGCGCTGAGCTGGAAGCCAAGTTAAGCTCTCTCACCGGCATGAAACGGGTCTTTTTATGCAATTCGGGGGCTGAAGCCAACGAAGCAGCCATCAAATTTGCGCGGCTGTCCACCGGGCGCACCAGCATGGTCGCCACTATGCGCGGTTTCCACGGGCGGACGATGGGGGCGCTCTCGGCCACCTGGGAGAAGAAGTACCGCCAGCCCTTCGAGCCACTGCTCACCGGCGTGACCCACGTACCCTATAACGACCTGGCCGCGCTGGAAGCCGCCGTGACCGATCAGACCGCCGCGGTGCTGCTCGAGGTGGTGCAGGGCGAGGGCGGGGTCAACCCCGGCGCGCCGGAATACTTATTGGGCGCGCAGGAGCTGTGCCGCGCGCGCGGCGCGCTGCTCATTATCGACGAAGTGCAGACCGGCTTCGGGCGCACCGGGCGCATGTTTGCTCACCAGCATTACGGGATCCAACCAGATTTGCTCAACCTGGCAAAATCCATCGCCGGGGGCCTGCCCATGGGCGCCACCCTGATCGGCGAGCGGGTGGGCGATCTGCCCGCCCAGACGCACGGCACCACCTTTGGCGGCAATCCGCTGGCCTGTGCCGCCTCGCTGGCAGCCATCGGCTACCTGGAAGAGCACCACCTGCCCGAACACGCTGCCGAGTTGGGAGCCTGGTTCAAAGCCGCCCTGGCTGAAATCCAATCGCCGTTGGTGCGCGAAGTGCGTGGCCTGGGGCTGATGGTGGGCATGGAGCTCAAGCAGAAGGTTACCCCCTACCTGCAAGCCCTCATGGCCGAAGGCGTCATGGCCCTGCCCGCCGGGCTGACGGTCATGCGCTTCCTGCCGCCCCTGGTCATCGAAAAAGACGACCTGGTGAAGGTGGTGGAAACGGTGAAGAAAGTTCTGGCCTGAGCAAAACGGGCTGGTAATCTCCTGGGGTAAGGCTGCGGTGAGCCTTACCCCGATTTTTTATTACGGGCGCCAATCGGGTCTCTGGCTTTGCATCTCAACCAGACGTCTGAATCCTGTGCCGTCGGTGTGAATTTCATAAATATGGTCGATGGCTACATCTTCCGACTCAAAATTTGACTCGAAGATGATCCGCCGGTCACCCGGCGACCAGGAGGGGAAACTCTCATGCGCGGGAGTGTCGGTCAGCCGGCGCACGTCGCTGCCGTCTGCCCGCATCACGTAAAGGTCGTAAAACTGATCCTTCGATTCGCTGAAAGACGAAAAGGCGATGTACTTTCCATCGTTGGACCAGGCTGGAAAGCTGTCGCCCAAGTTTTCGGTCAGCATCTGATAATTGCTGCCATCCGCGTCGATCACCGCAATGCCGTGCCAGTTGCTGAACACAATTTTGTTACCGTCCGACGACCAGGATGGATAAGAGTAATACGCATAAGGGCCGATTTGCCTGGGTTCGCCGCCCTTGCTGTCAATTACAAACAGCCCCATCGGGGAGCCGCCTTCATATTCGGCTGCCTGAACATAAGCAATCTGTCTGCCGTCTGGCGACCAGGCCGGGTCATAACAGCGCACATCCCCGAAAATCAGCAACCGCTTGTAGCGCCCGTAGGCATTCATCACCCCGATGGTATAGGGCGGGCCGCCGTGTGGACCAGCGGACGAAACGTAGGCGATTTGCCGGCCATCCGGCGACCATTCGGGCGAATGTACCTCATGCGCTGAGGCCAGGTAGAGGGGCTTGCCCCACAGCAGGTTGAGGCGGTACACTCCGTAGTCTTCTTGATACGAACTGCCGCCAACAAATACTATTTGTTGATTGCGCCAGACCAGCGAACCGATCAGGACGAGCAGCAGCAGCGCCGCAATGACCGCGTACGCCACCATGTTCGATTGGGGGATATTACCAAAACGCAGCGTCTGGATGGACGCTGTGAGCTTTTTAATCGCTCCGCGCAATGCGCCCCAAAGGATACGCATAAGATCTACCTCACCGGTTCGATGCGCGCGGCCCAGCCCCCGCCGTTGGATAGATGCACGGTCAGGCGCTCACCGGCGATCACTTCGACCACGACCTTCTTGTAGTCGCTCGCCTCGCGGTCGGCGTTGACCCCGTCCTGGAAGATCACTGCCCGGTAGCGTCCCGGCTCTAGGAAGGACAAGTCCAGGGTCAACTCGCGGGCATCCCAGTTGGTCATGGCCCCCACGTACCAGGTTTCGCCTTTCTTGCGCGCCACGGCCACGTACTCGCCCACCTTTCCAGCCAGCGGCACGGTCTCGTCAAAGACGGTGGGCACGCTGGTGATGAAGTCGGTGCATTCCTGCTCGCGCATATAGAGCGTGGGGCTGTCGGAAAGCATTTGGATGGGCACCTCAAAGACCACGTACTGCGCCAGTTGGTGGCAGCGCGTGCCCTTGCTCATGGGGGCGTGGTTGCGCGGCTTGAAATCCGCCTGGGTGGCGTTGATCATGGCCCCCGAGGTGTAATCCATCGGCCCAGCCATGTTGCGGGTGAAGGGAATGGTAACGGCGTAGCGCGGGGCGTCCATGTCGGCCCACTTGAAGTTCTCCGCGCCGTAAACGCCTTCGTACCCGACCACGTTCGGATAGGTGCGCTGCAGGCCGGTGGGTTTGAACACGCCGTGATAGTCCACCATCAGGTGGTTTTCAGCGGCCAGCTTGGTAATTTCATAGGTGGAAGCCACCGCAATTTGATCGTCGCGGTCGATGAAGTCGATCTTGAAGCCCTTGATGCCCATCTGCGCGTACTTGGGGAAGATTTCGTGCATCTGCTGGGTGACGGCGTGCCAGGCCGCCCACAAGATCACGCCCACACCCTTGGAGATGGCATAGGCGATGATCTCCTCCAGGTCCACCTCGGGGTTGACCTTGTGCAGGTTGAAGGTCTCGGACCAGCCCCAATCCAGGAGGATATATTTGGCGCGGTTGGCGGCGGCAAAATCGGTATGATATTTGAACGTAGCGGTGTTCATCCCCGCGCGGAAGTCCACGCCGCTGATGTTGTAGTCGCTCCACCAATCCCACGAAACCTGCCCCGGCACAATCCAGGAGGTGTCGGCGATGCGCGGCGGCGAAGCCAGCTTTTGCACAATATCATTGTTCAACAGTTGCTGGTCTTCCTCGCTGATGGCGATGGCCCGCCAGGGGAAGGCCCGCGGCCCGTTGATCCTGGCGATGTAGTCCGCGCGCTTTGAGGGGATGTAGTTGAGCATGTCAAAGCCGCCCTGGTAGAACTCCAGCGGGTAGGGCGCGTACACGCCCTTCAGGCCCTGGCGGGTGGCGTTGAGGTCCAGGTACATGCCAGGATAATCTTCCAGGTCGGCTTCCAGGATGACCACTTTCACCCCTTCTTCGGCTGCCACCAGCATGGGCAGGATGGAAAGCGAATCGGGCTTGAACTCGGACAGGCGCTGCTCGGTGTAGGGCGATTCGAACGAGGTGATCCAGATCTGCTCGTCGCGGTAATTCCACTGGTAGGGGATGAAAGCCTGGTGATCGGCGGGGAAGTTGAAGTTGGCCTCCTCGTTTTGAATGACCATTTCACCCTCGCGCCCTACCCAAAAACGGTAAGCCACGGCGTCGTCGTAGACGCGGAACTCCACGCTGAAATCACCTTCAAAGGCCAGATTCAGGCGGGTATAGCGGTCGTTAATCCGGGCGCGGCGGAAGTTGATGGCCTGGAATTGGGTATCCACGGTTTCGGTCTGTGCATCTTTCACCCGCGCATGGTCGCCCAGAGTCTCACCGCCTTGGAATTGCAGCGCGATGGGCGAAGGCAGAATCAGCGGCGCGCCGTTGCGCGTCACCGACCAGCGCAGTTTCTCGCCGGTCTCGACCTGCAGGGCGATCTTGCCGTTGGGGGATTGAATTTGGTATTGGGGATTTGCGGGTTGCATAGCGGGTTCCTTTCGTTTGAGGTTGTAAATCAATTATATCCAGGCCTCAGAAAATCTGCCTGCCTGTGGAGCAACGATATCATGGGTAGGGGCAGGTCTTTAACGCTGGCTTTGCCATCCGGTTGAATGGTCTTTCGGTGGGCAAGGCACATCGGCATTCACGCAAGACCTGCCCGGGCTTCAAATCCGGCTCAGACAGCATTAAAACGATCCGGTCAAGGAATGGTCAAGAGACCGTTTTCCGCATAGAACTCCCAGCGAAAGCGTTATACTAAAAACCAACGGATCTGCGAATATCAGCAGGCAACCATCCGTTATTCAAGGAAGTTACGATGTTAGCTCAAATTTTGTATGGTATTTTGTTTGCTTTCCTGGCAGCAGTGGTAATCCTCCTGCTATCGGGGATTCGCTTTATTCCGAATAACCGCATTGGCATCGTCGAAAAGCGCTTTGGTCAACGCTCCGTCAAAGGCGGCTTCATCGCCCGCCACGGCGAAGCTGGATACCAGCCCGATGTGCTGCGCGGCGGGCTGCATTACCTGGTTCCCATTCAATACGTCGTTCACATCTCGCCGCTGGTGACCATTGCCCAGGGAAAAATCGGTTACATATTTGCCCGTGACGGCGAACCGCTGAGCGCCATGCAGGTGCTGGCGACCAATGTCACCGCCAACGATTTTCAAGATGTGGCCGCCTTCCTGACGAACGGCGGGCAGCGCGGCCCGCAGCGCCAAATCCTACGCGAAGGTACTTACGCGATTAACCTGGCCCAGTTCGTGGTGATCACTGAAGAGCGAGTCTATTACTTGCCGCTCAGCCGCGACGACCAGACTGTCATTCAGAACATGGCCCAGGTGATTTCCAATCGCAATGGTTTCACCCCGGTGGTGATCAAAGATTCCGATGACCAGATCGGCGTGGTCACAGTACACGACGGACCATCGCTACCCTATGGCGAGATTATCGCCCCTGTGGTGGGCGGCGATCCATCTAATCCATTGACCTATCACAACAATTTCCAAATGCCCGACCGCTTCCTGAACGCGAACGGACTCCGCGGGCGGCAGTTGCAGGTCCTGGTCGAAGGAACCTATTACCTTAATCGGCTTTTTGCCACTGTTGAGATGATTTCAAAAACCATCGTCGAAGTTGGCTTCGTGGGAGTAGTCATCTCCTATACCGGCGGCGTCGGCGAGGACCTTTCCGGAGTCGAATACCGGCATGGCGAATTGGTAGGCACCGGCAAGCGCGGCGTTTGGAACGAACCCCTCCTGCCTGGCAAATATGCCTTCAACACCTACGCAGGCAAAATCGTCTCTGTACCTACAACCAACATCATTCTCAAGTGGATTCGCAGCGAGGTGGGGTCGCACCGCTTCGACGAAAACCTCTCCGAGGTGTCGTTGATCACCAAAGACGCTTTCGAACCATCGCTGCCCCTCTCGGTCGTCATTCATATTGATTACCAGAAAGCGCCGTTAGTCATCCAGCGCTTTGGCGACGTCAAGAAACTGGTAGAGCAAACACTCGATCCGATGGTGTCTGCTTATTTCAAGAACGTTGGCCAGACACGCACCCTGATTCAGTTAATTCAAGAACGCAACGAGATTCAGCGCCATTCCAGCCAGGAGATGCGCGACAAATTTGACCATTACAACCTGGAGTTGGAAGAAGTGCTGATTGGTACACCGACAACCGTCAGCGAAGACAAGCAGATCGAGATCATCCTCAACCAGCTTCGTTCGCGGCAGATCGCGGTGGAGCAAATCGAAACTTATGACCGCCAGCAAACTGCCGCTAGCAAAGAGCGCGAATTGCGCGAGGCTCAAGCCAGGGCCGAGCAGCAGCGCAACATTACCGAATCGGAACTGAGTATCACCGTCCAGTCGAACCAGGGTAAAGCAGAGTACCAACGCGCCTTGCAACAGGCCGCTCAAATCCGCGCGCTGGCCCAGGCTGAGGCTGAACGAATCGCGCGCACCGGTATTGCCCAGGCTATCGCCACCGAAGAGCAGGTCGCCGCCTACGGCGGGCCGCAGTATCAGGTTACCCAGCAGGTGATGAATCGTTTTGCCGAGGCCGTACAGCAATCACGCGTGGATGTCGTCCCGCGGGTAGTGGTTGGCGGGGGCAGCGGTGAAAATGGCGCCTCCGGCAGCAGCATTATGGAAGGCCTACTCACCCTCCTGCTTTCCGATAAACTCAATTTAAGCGTAACCACCGACGCAACAAAGGAACGCAATCCAGAGGTTGAACGCCTACGGAATGAGATTCGCCAAAGCATGTTGGAGAAAGGTCAACCTGCCCAAGACGCGACCAATCCAACAGTTAAGCCGTAGACAGATCGAAACCAAACAAACAGCCCGAATGCTTTGCAACGCATTCGGGCTGTTTGTTTTACCCCCTCCCCCTACCCTTTGCATGTATCCAATCAGCAAAGAGATGCCAATTTATCACCTTCTTTCCTGGAAAACCAAATATGCGTTAAAATGCGGGTCTACGAAAGGAAATAGACAAACTATGAAATGGTGGCAGTCGGCAGTCTTCTATCAGATCTATCCGCGCAGCTTCGCGGACGGCAACGGCGACGGCATTGGCGATTTTATCGGTATGGCACAAAAATTGGACTACCTCAAGGACCTGGGCGTAGACGGCATCTGGCTGTCGCCCCACTTCCCTTCTCCCCAATTCGATTGCGGCTACGACGTTAGCGACTACACCGGCGTGGCTCCCGAATACGGCACGCTGGAAGATTTCAAGGCCTTCCTCGACGCCGCCCACGCCCGCGGCATCCGCGTGATCCTTGACCTGGTGCTCAACCACACCTCGCACCTGCACCCCTGGTTCATCGAATCCAGCTCCAGCCGCGACAACCCCAAGCGCGACTGGTACATCTGGCGCGATGGCAAGAACGGCGCCCCGCCCAACAACTGGAATTCCTGCTTCGACGGCGACGCCTGGGAGTACGACTCCAAAACCGGGCAGTACTACTACCACTACTTCCTCAAGCAGCAGCCCGACCTGAACTGGCGCAACCCCCAGGTCAAAGAGGCCATGTGGGACGCGGTCCGCTTCTGGCTGCGCATGGGCGTAGACGGCTTCCGCCTGGACGCCATCGGCACCATCTATGAGCCTGAAAACCTGCCCAACCACACCTCCGGTTACAACCTGGCCCAACTGCGCAAGTTGGAGCACGACTTGCGCGTCCATCACAATCACAAAAAGATCCGTGCTGTATGGCGCAAGACCTTTTCGTTACAGGTGGGTCAGCCCGGCTTGCACGAACTGATGAAAGAACTGCGCGCCGTAATGGATGAATTCCCTGGCGACCGCATGCTAGTCGGCGAGGACGACGATATTGCCTACCACGGTAACGGGCACGACGAACTGCACATGGTCTTCAACTTTCCGCTCATGCGCCGCATCCCCTTCTCACCCATCGAGGTGCAAAAGAACCAGGCCGAGCGGCTGGGGCAGCTGGCCAAGATCGACGGATGGCCCTGCAACACGCTGGGCAACCACGACACCGGTCACTTCATCACCCGTTTCGACCCCGCCGAAGCCGAGGCCCAGGCACGGGTGCATACCGCTGCCATGCTCACCCTGCGCGGCACGCCCTTCATCTACAACGGCGATGAAATTGGCATGACTCACCTGATGCTGGAAAAGGTGGAGGATATTCGCGATGTAATCGCCAACTGGGTGTACGACACCGACGTGAACGTCTACGGGATGAGCCCCGCCGAGGCCATGCAGCACGCCGCCCACACCACCCGCGACAAGGGCCGCACCCCCATGCAGTGGGCCAACGCCCCGCAAGGCGGCTTCTGCCCGGCCAAGGTCAAGCCCTGGCTGCCGGTCAACCCCAACTATGCTGAGGGCATCAACGTGGCCGACCAGGATAAAGACCATGCCTCGCTGCTCAACTTCCACCGCAAGATGACGGCGCTGCGCCGCAGCGTCCCGGCCCTGGTGGAAGGCGAGCAAATTCCGGTCAAGCCGCGCTCGCGCGACACGCTGGCTTTCCTGCGCAAGAACAAAAAGCAAACCGTGCTGGTGCTGCTGCATCTCAAGAACACCACCCGAAAATATCCCTGGAAGGCTGCGCTGGATGGGCAATACAACCAGGGCAAACTGCTGTACAGCTATTCCGAGCAGACGTTGAACAAATCCACCCTGACCTTGAAACCGTATGATATCGCGGTCATCGAACTATCTTAATGACACCATTCTCCTCGCCTAGCTGTCCTCCTCTTACACCTCTCCCACTGGGAGAGGTCGCGCCGGGCTTCCCTGGCACTTGCATCCAGGGCAAGTGTGACGGCGCGGGTGAGGGCAAGACCTAGTCTGCGATGATCTGGGAGAGGGTAGGCCTAGATTCCACCCTCACCCACGGCAAGGCCGGGTTTCTCTGTCCCCTCTCCCGGTGGGAGAGGGGACAGAGAAACCCGGCAGAAGGAACAAAATGAATGAGCTTGACCTTCTAACCCAACTGGTACAACACTACAGCCCCACCGGCTCCGAAGCCGCGGCGGTCAACTTCCTCGTCGAGAGGATGACCGCCGCGGGCTTCAAGGCGCGGGTGGACTCCACCGGCAACGCCGTGGGCGTGCTGGGCGAAGGGCCTCGCGAGGTGGTTCTGCTGGGCCACATCGACACCGTGCCCGGCGAGATCCCCGTGCACGTGGAGGACGGCCTGCTTTACGGGCGCGGCTCGGTGGACGCCAAAGGCCCGCTGGCCTGCTTCGCCGCCGCAGCAGCCCGGCTGGGACCGCGCCCCGGCTGGCGGCTGGTGGTCATTGGCGCGCTGGGCGAAGAAGGCGACTCCCGCGGCGCGCGCGGCATCCTCGATGAATACCGCCCCGACTTTCTCATTGTTGGTGAGCCCAGCGGCTGGGAGCGGGTCACCCTGGGCTACAAGGGCAGCGCCTGGTACCGCTACACGGTGCGCCGCGCCCTGACGCATACTGCCGCCCGCGACATCTCGTCTTGCGAGGCCGCCGTGGACTTCTGGAACCGCGTCACAACCTGGGCCGCCGCGCAAAACGCCGGGCAGGAACGCGCCTTCACCCAGGTCGCCCCCGGATTGCGCAACATGCGCTCCGATTCGGACGGCTTTATCGAGACCGCCGAACTGAGCCTCAACTTCCGCCTGCCGCCGGGCCTGGCGCCCGCCGCGCTGGACGAAGCCCTGCGCGCCCTGGCAGAGGACGGTGAGCTAACCTGCCTGGACGGCATCCCCGCCTACCGCGCCGACAAGAACACTCCCCTGGTGCGGGCCATGCTGGCCGGCATCCGCGCTGCCGGGGGCACGCCCGGTTTCACCCTCAAGACCGGCACCGCCGACCTCAACCTGGCCGCGCCCGCCTGGGGCTGCCCAGCGGTGGCCTACGGGCCGGGCGACTCCAACCTGGACCACACCCCCCACGAGCACATCGACACGGCTGAGTTCATCCGCGGCGTGGACGTGCTCGAAGCCGCCCTGCGCAACTTGACGGTTGAGAGTTAAACCAAATTTGAGAACCAGGCGTAGATTTACTACGCCCGGTTCTCAAATTTGGGGATACTTATCCCCCAATCCACTCTTCCAAAAACGGCTGGCGCTTGACAGGGTCGAACTCTACAAACCTGTAAGTAGTCATGCCCTTCAGGTTGTAGGGGTCCTGGGCAAAGAAAGCCTGGATCCCCTCCAGCGACTCGGCTCGGGCAATAGCTATTCCCCCTGTGGGTGGGTTGAGCGGCCCAGACATGAGCAGCAGCCCCCGGTCATAACCAACCTGGAGGAACTCCCGATGTGCTGGTCTTACTTGGGCAATTTGCTCCAGGGGAACGGCATAGTTAATTTCAACAATGAAGTGCTTCATTTGGTCTCCTTCAGGAATTCTTCAGCCGTGATGCCATACATCAAGGCATCGTGATACTGCCCGTTGGTGAAAATCATGCGGCGCAGGCGGCCTTCCAGGGTGAAACCCAGCTTTTCGTGCAGTCGGATGCTCGGCTCGTTGAAAGCGTACACATCCACCGTGCATTTCTGGTAGCGCAATTCCAGGAAGTAGTAACGCAGCACCAGCCGGATGGCTTCCTGTGCATAACCCTTGCGCTGCGCCTCGCGCTTGACCGCCAGCCCGTAGCCAAAGGTGCCGTTGCGCCGCTCCACGTTGCGCGTGTTGATCGTCCCAACCAAATCACCCAGGTGATTGACAATCTGCCAGCGATAGACGTCGTCCTCGCCGCGCTGCATCGACATCTCCTCGACGTGCTTGCGCATGGCCGACGCCGAAGGCGGGAAGGGGATGGCGTAAGACAGGCGCGCCGATTCGCTGTCGGCGTTCCACTGCAAGTAGGCCTGCCAATCTTCCGGTTCCACCGCCCGCAAAAGCACCTTCTCGCCCCGCCAAATGTTGAAATCCATACTCTTACGTCCTTTCCCCAAACCCTAAGGGTCTAAGAAGACCCTTAGGGTTTACTCTGGTCATCCAACGCCTTGCGCAGCACCTCGCCCATGCGCCGCAGGGCAGTGCGGCTCTGCGGCACAAAGCGGTCGAAGGCCTGGAACTCGTGGCACATATCCGGCCATGTCTCCACGTCAACATGAACACCCTGGGCACGAGCCCGCTGCACCAGGTCCATGATCTGGTCGTAGAGCACCTCCCCCTCCCCCGCCTGGATGTACAGCGGCGGCAGACCGCTCAGGTCGCTGAACAGCGGCGAGGCGTGCGGGTGGCGCAGGTCGCCGCCCGGCAGGTACTGCTGCGCCATCTGCAAGGATACTTCACGGTTGATCCAATCCACTGAGCCGTTGGTGTCCATCGAGCAGCCCGAGCAGGCCAGGTCGATCCACGGCGAGATGAGCAGGGCCAGGCGCGGCAAGGGTTTGCCCTCCTCGCGCAGGCGGTGCAGCAGGGCAAGGGCCAGCCCGGCCCCCGCTGAATCACCGCCCACCACCAGCCGGGCCGGGTCCACGCCCATGTCCAACAAACCCAAATAGGCCCGCAGCGAATCATCCACCGCTGCCGGGAAGGGATGCTCGGGGGCCAGGCGGTAATCCGGCACATAGGTGGTGCAGCCCGCTGACAGGCACACGGGCACAATCAGGCGGTCATGAGTGCGCACGTACATCGTATAGGCCCCGCCGTGCAAGTACAACAGCGCCCCTGGGCGCGTATTGAACAACGGGCGCAGGCAACGGCTGGGAACCCCGCCAGGCGCGCAGCGGCGCTCTTCGATCACAATTTTCGCCAGACTGGGCAACCACAGCCCATCCGCATAGGCGCGCTGCAGGGCAATGTCGTCCATCGAGGTCACCGTGCGGGACTGCCGGCGTAAAAAATCGACGCCTGCCTCGTAAACCCAGCTCCAACTAGGTCGCCCGGGGCCGCGGCGAACCCGCCGCAGCGTGACTACCGTCACCGCCTGGGTGAAGTTCCACGCGCCGGAAAGAAAGGGTTGCATAAGGATACTCTAGCGAAGTTGTTTGAAATTGATCAGGATCAGGTTCTTTTCACAGTCGGCGTACGTCTGGAAATAGTACCTGGGCGTGAGCGCATTATAGTATTGATCGATCAATTGCAAATACAATGTTTCGTTTGAATTGACCGCCTGCTCTGCCAACAGGAACTCGTAGCTCGCCGGCCCATACTGGGTATATGTGCCCGTCAACACGGGCAATACATCCACAATTCTGCCCGAAAGCCCTCCCCCCAGCCTGACAATGATGCCGGTCTGCGGCTCCTGGTTAAGCGAGGTAGTTTGCCCGCCCACCCACATTTTGCAACCTTCGCCGGGATGGAAAGCCTCAGCAGAAATATACGAAGGCTCGCCCACCACGCCCCAGGGATAGGGCGATCGCGTGCCCGCTTCGATAGTCGGCTGAAGCGTGCCCGTCTCGGTGATGGTGGGCGTGGGCGTCTCAGTAGGAGGAACCGGCGTGGGGGTGGGGGTTTCCGTTAAGGTGGGGGTCAGCGTCCAGGTGGGAGGCAATTGGATCTGGGTGGCCGTGGAAGTGGGCACAAACAGGGTTGGCACGACTGTGGGCGGCGGGTAAGGGTTGAGCGCTGTGTAAGGGTTCAACACCACCATCAATGTGACTGCCGCCAGCATGACGGCAGCGACCAGCAGCAAAATGCTTAGGGCGTCCCAAAAGTGCAACCCGCCATCGCGCCGGCGGGGTCCAGAAGATTTCGGTTCGTTCTCGTCGAATGATTCCATTGATAATTTTTCCGCCCCTGTCAACTAAGGAAGCAGTTCTTCCACCTGGCTTTGCGCCCGGTTTTGCTCCAGCCAATTGTCTAAGGCAGTGCGCTGAAGCGCCTGACGAGCATCCTGGGTCAGGGCTCGTTCTTCGCGGGCAATGACCTGAATAATATGATACCCGTAATCGGATTTGATAATGTCACTCACTTCGCCCGGCTGCAGGGCAAAAGCCGCCTCTTCCACTGCCGGTTGGATCAAGTATCCGCGCGGGAACCAGCCCAAATCGCCTCCGGTAGATAAATCGTAACCAAAGGCCAGCGTGGCGAAGTTTGCTCCTGCCTGGCTGAGCTGCCGCTTGACCAGGTCCGCGGCGTCTTCGGTTAGCACCAGGATCTGGCGGACATGCACCTGCTCGGCTGTCTCCGGCACCGCAGCCAGAATCTGGTCGCGCTGCCAGGCGGCTTCCATGCCCCGGCGCAGCGCAGAACGGAAAGATTCGGGTGTGTACCCGTTGCGTGTTTGCCAATCGGTCAGGGCCGCTTCTCCCCCTGCCTGCGCCGCCAGTTCTCCCTCGCGGGCCAAAAGGGCAGCCTCATCCACCTGGAAACCGCCTTGCCGGGCAGCCAGCGCCAGTAATGTGTCTTCCACCAGTTGGTCAATCACCTTCCGGCGCTGCTCTTCAGCAGACAAGTCAGGCTGAGCCTGTTGAATTTGCGCCAGGCTGGCCTGGAATTCGGCCAGAGGTACCCCCTCGCCGTTGACGCGCAAGGCCAGCTCGACGGGCGGTGTGGTGGGCGTGGGCGGCAGGGGTGTTTCAGTCGGCACGATCGGGGCTGAAGTCTCCGCAGGAGAAGGCATCTCTACCGTAGGCGTTGCATTGCATCCAACAGCCAGCGCCGCAAACAAAAGAACGATTAAAAACCGAGCAAGGATAGAACGTAACATTGGACTGATTATACAATAAAAGGTTCTGAGTGGTAGGTTGCGCACTTTTTGAGGTACAGGGCGGGTTTCGCCACGCCAATGGCGAAGCGCCAATAAAACAGGCCGCCATTTCTGGCGGCCTGTCAGGCTTACATCACAATCGATTTAGTATTCCGGCATCTGCGGAGCAGGAGCGGAAGAGTTCTTCTCGGGAACGTCGGTGATCAAAGCTTCGGTGGTCAGGATCATGGCCGCGATCGAGGCCGCGTTTTCCAACGCGCCGCGAGTCACTTTGGCGGGATCAATCACGCCGTCTTTGACCAGGTCGAGGTACTGGCCGCTGATCACATTGTAGCCGAAGTGCTTGCTCTTCTTGCTCTTCTGCATCTGGCGCACGTTCTCAACCACCACCGAGCCGTCCATGCCGGCATTCTCGGCGATCTTGCGCATGGGAACCTCGAGCGACTTGCGCACGATGTTGACACCAATCTGCTCGTCTTCGTTGGACATCTTGAGGCCTTCCAGAGCGGACATGGCGTTGACCAGGGCTACGCCGCCACCAGGGACGATCCCTTCTTCCACAGCGGCGCGGGTCGCGGACAGAGCGTCCTCAACGCGGTGCTTCTTTTCCTTGAGCTCGGTCTCGGTCGCAGCGCCAACGCGGATGAT
>JAFGLU010000021.1 GCA_016927865.1 Anaerolineaceae bacterium | reverse complement strand
TCCGCTGTCGCGTCGATCAAGGCGGCGTTGTTCATGCGCACCAGCAGCAGCCCGCGCAAGTATTCCACCGCCTGTCTGGCAAACTGGCGCGCATCGCTGCCCGAATCGAGGGCCGATTGGATGCATTGGAAGCCCGTCGCAGCATCCCGGGTCAAAATGGCTTCCACCAGCCCCAGAACCTTTTCATTGGTCGCCGTGCCCAGCACCACCTGCGCCTCTGCCAGGGTCACATTCTGCCCCGTAGAGGTCAACTGGTCCAGCAACGAGATCGCATCGCGGAAACTGCCCGTGGCCTGCCGCGCAATGAGCAGCAGTGCTTCTTCATCCACCGCCAGATTTTCTTCCTTGGCCTTGTCACGCAGCAGCCCTGCGATCAATCCCACCGGCACACGCCGGAACTCATAGCGCTGGCAGCGCGACAGCACCGTGGCGGGAATCTTGTGAATCTCAGTCGTCGCCAGGATGAAAATAGCGTGCGGAGGAGGTTCTTCAAGGGTTTTCAACAGCGCATTAAAAGCCGCCGTCGACAACATATGCACTTCGTCGATAATATACACCTTGAAGCGCCCCTGTGAGGGCGAGAAATTGATCTTGTCGCGCAAATCACGGACGTCTTCCACACTGGTGTTAGAGGCCGCATCGATCTCGATCAAATCTAAGAAGCGGTTTTCGTTCACCGCCATACAGTGAGCGCACTGGTCGCAAGGCCGGTTGCCCAAATCTTCATCCAGGCAATTCACCGCTTTGGCCAGCAGGCGGGCGGTGGTCGTCTTGCCCGTTCCGCGCGGCCCAGCAAACAGATAAGCATGGCCCACCCGCCCACTCTTCACCGCGTTGTGCAAAGTTTGGATTAGATGATCTTGCCCAATGACCTGATCCCACTGCCGGGGCCGCCATTTTCGGTAAAGCGCCTGTGACATGATCAACCCTCCCTTTCACTCTGGAAAATGGCATAACGCAGATTGTCTCCCAGACCTACCGGCCTACCCGTTCGGGAGTGAGTACAGAATTCACGGCAGTCTCCATCCGCGCGGATGGTTTCTTCAGTAATTTGCTCCATCCAGCTCATCACGGCACCCGATATTCCGCCCGGACATTCCCGTTCTGATCCAGCAGCGTCACCGTCTCTCCGCTGGACCACACCGCTTTGGTCAAGTTCCAGAAAATCTCGGTCGGCGTGTCTTCCCCTGCCCGTGTCGCAATCTGTACCGCGCCGTCCTTGAACAAAATTAGTTCCGGGCTGCTGGGGAACATGTATTCGTGCCCGTTTTGATCTTGAAGCACCCATCCCGCAAGGCGCAGGTCACCCTCACCGAGGCGGCGCAACAACACGTATTCCTGAGCCAGGTCGCCCGCTGCTACAACCGATTTGATCTCAATCAACGGTCCGGTTGCAGTAGGAGTAACCTCCACGGGCTGCAAAACGCCCCCGCCTGGGTCAATCGTGGCGGTCGGCGCAGGCTTAAAACCCCACGCTTCCGCCGGGGGCATCTCCCGGCTCATCACCCGGTCCCATATTGCCAGCACCCCCAGGGTGGTGGCCGCAGAAACGATGATGTTGAGGATAAGATACAGGAGTATTCCCGGACGTCGGTGGCCAGATCTCATAGGGAAATTGTATCACATCTGGTGGTACTGCTCAGCCAGAGGTGAAAGAGGTCTAGGGTAAACGCATCATGGATTTTTGTTCTAAAAATCTCGCGGCTTTTCGCCACATTTTGGGTATTTCCCCCAACCTACCCTCCCCCGGCAACCAAGATTTTAGATCGCCAAGACCCTTAGCCGGGGGAGGGAAAGAATTCTGCAAAAGTGAGGGGCCCTCAGCCCCTCACTTTTGCGAAATCTTCCCCCCCTCCCCGCTCATGAAATGAATTTTCCAAACTGTTTGGCAGCGGGGAGGGGCAGGGGTGGGGGCCTAAGCCCAAGAATGAAAGGTGGCAGTGTCAAAGTTGTTCGATTTTCCAAAAATCGCAGAATGTCTGACATAAGATGCGTTTACCCGAGAAAGAGGGCTGAATATGGGGCGCTTACAGGTGCTTCGCACCCGCAAGTACCTCAAATTCGTGTGTTTTCTACATCCTATAAGAAGTTACTCTCTAGTACAATAACTTCATGCTTTATCTTGTTGACGGGCACAACCTCATCCCCAAGCTGCCAGGACTCAACCTGCGCGACATGGATGATGAAATGCGCTTGATCGAACTGCTGCAGGTGTTCAGCCGCATGCGCCGCCACACTGTGGAGGTTTATTTCGACGGGGCTCCCCCTGGAAAAGCCGGCACGCGCTCGTATGGGGCCATTAAAGCCCACTTTGTTCCTGCCGGCCAAACCGCAGACGCTGCCCTGCGCCGCCGCCTGGAGCGGATGCAGCGCAGCGCTCGCCAGGTCACCCTGGTCAGCTCCGACCGCCAGGTTCAAAGTGAAGCCCGCCGCTTCCAGGCCACCATTCTCCCCTCCGAGGAGTTTGCCAAGCAAATCCAGCAAGCCCGCCTGGACGCCGATTCTCTGCCTGGCGCGCCACCTGCCGTCTCTGCGGATGAGATGGACGATTGGCTGCGTTTGTTCGGAGAAAGTCCACAAAAAAGGTAAAAACTCTCATCTTTATTTAATGAATTATTTTGCCGTTTGATGTATATTGTTGCTAGGCACTTCAATTTATTGAGGTGTCTGTCCACCGAGCAGCGAAAGCGATTGGTGGCATTCCCTCCCTGAAGATCGCCTGGCCTGCCCCCCCCCATGCCAGGCGATCGGATTTTAAACCAAAAACAATGTCGTTGCAGCGCTTATGCACCGCAACGACATTGTTTTTGTATTGCAACCCGCAAGGGGGATGGAGAAAAACTTTGCCTACCTCACAGAGAAGCGATAGGAAGCGGGTTGGTTGGTGTAGCGGGTTGTGCCGCTGACCACCAGCAGAACTTCATCCACATCGCCTCCCACCTCGAATTCGATCAGGCCGCGCTGCAATTCATCCAGCGTCACCGGCTCAACCGTGGTCTCATTGCCAATCTTGACCAGGGTGGCAATGAAGGTCTGCGGCAAGTGATTGGTCACGCGCACAAAACCCTCTGAAACCCACCCACCCTCATCGGTCTCAAAGTCGCTCTGGTAATTAATCGCCGGGATGCTGATATCATCCAGCAGGAAACCCTGCCCGTTCACCGCCGCGTCGGTGATGTATTCAAAGCTCAACAGGACCTTTTCCCCGGCGTAATCAGACAGGTCCACTTCTTCCAGGATATACACGCTGGTAGTCCCATTGTAGCCCCATCCGTAGCTGTTGCCGCTGGGGTCTTCATCGGTGCTGGAAGGGGTCTGGACAATCTCCCAGGTTTCGCCGCCGTCGGTCGACGCCGTGAGGTAGACGTAGTCATAGCCCTCTTCGATGTCGTACCAGGTGCGGTAAGAGAGGGTGATGTCGCCGCTGGCCTGGGTCAGGTCAAATTCCTGGCGCAAGCTCATGTGCGATTCATCGCCCTTGTTCGACCAAAAGGCATACTCGCCGGAATAGGGATCTACCGGCAGCAGTCCGACCTCGGTCGAACCGGTGAATTCCAGGGTATACGCCCCATCACAGGTGAAGGAGATGTAATCTGTGCCGTATTGGTTCACCGTGCGCGTCTGAGCTTCCACAGGGCAATTCGAATATTCTTCCGTGGCGTAAGCCGTGGGAGCACCCGGATAGTTCGAGTAGTAATAGCGACCGTCGGCCACAGATTCGTCACCCAGGTAGTTGGCAATCGTCCAATCACGGAAGACATCGTCAGCGCCAACCGGTTCACCATTGGGTCCGTCCACAACATTCATCTCGGCCAAAACCAGGTCAATGCTTTCCATCCCGTTCTCATCGTGCTTCACCAGCGCCTGCGTGGCGTCATCACCCAAACGATCCAGGAAAAATGTAAAGAACAGGTAAGAAGCCCCATAGTGCGGCGTCGAATCTTCGAAATCAGGCCATGTATTCAACTGCAAATCCGGGTCGCTCATGAACAGGTAATCAAACCCGCCGGCGTCAAATCCATTTAACAACTCCGACAACATGGAGAAACCCTCGTTCACCCAGCCCTCCTCGTTGCGGTCATTGGCAAAGTGGATCATGTGTTGGAATTCATGGGCCATCGTGCCGTAGATATATTCCTCGCCCAGGTCCACATTATCGGCGCTGAGGAAGAACATCTCATGCCCGTTAGAGAATTCCACCGCCTCGGGAGGGAAAGAATCATTGGAGGAGAAGTACCCCGCCACGCTACTGCCCAACCCGGTCGCATACAGCACATACAGGTGCGGGTCGCTGTCAATTCCCGGCGACCATTCTGAGCCAAAGAACTTGCGGTTGGTGGGTACAATTTCTTCATCAAAGGTTTTGGCCAGATCTTTCAAGTCGCTGTTACTATAACGAACGCTGTCTTCGATCCAGAAGTAGATGTTGTCGCCAACATAACGCAGCGTCGCATCGATTTCAAAATTTTCGTCCGTATCCAAATCGGTCGCCCAGAACGTCTCGCGGTCGCCCACCTTCAATGGTGCAGAAGGAGGTGGAAGGGTAGGTTCGATGTTCACTTTCCCTTCAAATCGTTCGGCCAGCTCAATCAGGTCGTTCTCTGGTACCAGGTTTTCTTCCAAAGTTTTCATCGTTTCCAAAGCATTACTAGACGACGGCTCCACTGCAAGTGTAGGAACCGGCCCATCGAAAGGCGTGGGCGTCTCCTCTGGATCCGGGAATGGGAGTAAAGTGGGGATGCTCGGCAGCCCAAAGGGGTCATCCGTCGGGAAAGGCACCAGCGTTGACTGCGAGGTCCGGAAAATAATCAGACCTGCGCCCCCAATGCATAAAACCGATAGGCACAAACAAAACACCACAATAATCGCGATGACCGCGACAATCCACTTGGTTGATTTTTCCACCCAGCACCTCCAATAACACTTTTATTCTCGGACTTCCGGACTGCAAATCCCGGCAAGTTCGATTGGAATTATCATTGCTCGATTATACCAGCCTGTCCAAGCTGCTGTCACCAATCCAAACATCATCCACCAATAGGGCAGCGCGTAGGTGTCCAGGCTGAAACCCTCCACCAACAACGCCGCCAGGGCCAATACACCTGCCAGCCCCACCCACTGGCCCAACTTATCACTGTGATTGAAGAGCTGTCCCGCCGAGCGACTAACCAATGCCAACCAGCCCAGAAAAAATGCAAAACCCACCAACCCGGTCTCCGCCAGGATGCGCACCCACAAATTCTTTGGATTGGTCACCGTGTCCCATTCATAAAAAATAGTGCGCACCTCTTCCAGTCCCCAGGCATAAGCGTTGAGCGTTTGCGGAAAGAACAACCCAGAATTATTCGGGCCAACGCCCAATAATGGATGCTGCTCGAACACTTCCCAACCTGCTTCCCAGTAAACCAGGCGCTCGGCAAACAACAACTGATTGGCATACTTAGCCAGGGAGCCATCTCGCAAGGCCTCCAGATCAAACAACCGAGCCATGCGGTGATCAAAACGGCTCATGCCCCAGCCCACGCCCAGCAGCAGTGCCAGCAGCAGCACAGCCACCACAGCGTACATTCCAGCCGTAGAAAACTTCCGCGCCCCAACCGAGGCATACCGCGCGCCTAGTAAACGCGGCTGCAAGCCCTCCCAACGCTTGTGCAACCATATCAGGGCCAGCACGCCAATCATGAGTATTGCGGAAATTAATCCTATCCGCGACTTAGACAGAAACAAAACAACCAACCCCGCAGCCGCCAGCACGCGCTCCAGCGTCACCGGCCCCCACCGAAAACGGTGAGCCGTTTGACCGGTAAAGGCCGCCGAAAGCCAGATGGGCAGATAGAGCACGTTCAATTGGTGCGCCAGCCACGAAGGCTCAAACGCCACCCCGGTCACGCGCCAATGGTGCAGGCGGCTCGACGAAATCACCTGATGCACCGGCCACATCCATTCCGGAAACGTTCCTTCGTGCCGGTCCATCAAACCAAACTGAACCGCACTCCACACCAACGGGATCAATCCCGACCAGTTCACCCAGCGCAGGGTAAATCGCAAGCGTTGCTCATCCTTCACCCATGCCACCGTAACAAAGTAAAAGCACAGCCCAATCAGCAGGGTGACGACCCCTTCCATTTCTCGCTTCCACATCGGCTCAAACCGGTAAACGGGCAGCACTAAAAAGTAAGCCAATCCCGCTGAGACCACCATGGCGCTCAACCAGCCCAGCAGCGGCAGCCCGTGCAGCGGCAGCCTGCCCCTCTTCCACAAAAACGGGGCTAGCCAAAGCACCACCCAGCCGATGAGGATCACCGCCGAAGCGGGGGCTACCATCTCTGAGCGCAGCACTTTGGCAGCCAGGGGCAGGCTGGTGAAAGGCAGCAGAATCACCAGCAGCCACCATGCGGCCCAGGGCAGCCTTTCCAACCAGTGCTTCACGGTCAGCGCTCCTGCTTCCGTGGGGCCGCAATCTGGCTAACCCACATTCCCAGCGCCAAGCCGATCAACGCGCCGGCCAGTGCCAGGGCGCCCCGCCCATTTGCCACCGCTTGCGCCGGGACGACGGCTTTTTCAGCACTGCCCACCAGGACAAAACTCACCAGGCCGCGCGCGCCTTGCTGCTCTTGAGCCAGCAGCTCACCGGTGCGCTGGATTTCTGCTTGCAATTCAACCAGGTTTCCCGCCCCGCACAATCCCTCCGCTGGGCTGCTATGGGCTGTTCGCGCCAGGCACGCCTCCAGGCTGGCAAGCGTGCGACTGGCGCTGTCGGCACGCAGCGCGTGCTCATAAGCCTGCTCCAACGCTGAAAAACCGGTCCGCAACCAGACAGAGGCTAATGCTTCCAATTGCTGCGCATCGGTCCCGCGCAAGCGCACCATCCATGTCGAGCGGCGGCGCTCCAAAGAAGCCATCCGCGCCAGGTCTTCAGGTTGCACATTCAGGCCTTCCTGCCGGGCAACTTCCGCCACCTGACGAATCGTATCTGGGCCACCCAAAATCAACCCGGCAGCATCCAGCGCAGCGTCTTCTTCAAAGCGTTCCAACTCGCCACTACCCACCTGGTCCAGGCCGAGCAACACATCAAAACGCGCCTCGAAAACGGTCGGGCGCAGTGCATGAAAACCCAATCCCGCCAGCCCACCCACCAGCACCGCCAGGGCAATCACCCACCAGCGGCGCAGCGCAGTGACGAACATGTCCCGCGGAACAAATTCTGCGGATGAATCCAATCCTTGCTCCTCATCGATAAATCAAAGGCTCGCCCGGCAGTCTGAGCCGGGCTGCTTGCATCCATTATACCCCGGCTGGCGCAGCCTTGAAGGAGCGAAACAGCCCCGTCACCACGTGCAATCTAGCGCACAAGGTGGCAAAGGTCTGCATACACCTCACCTACGGTAACTTTTTTTACCCTCTGAGGGTTTACTCATCAATCTCCGCGCGAGAGAACGGGCAGGTAGACGCGCCGGAGCGTCGAAATCCCTTGAAAATTCAACAAGATCAAGTTTTCAGCGCAATCCGCGGACGTCGAGAAGGTGTAAGCTGGAGAGAGCGGCTCCCATTCCGGGCTAAACACCTGTGCCCACAATGTACCGCTTGAAGCCAGGGGCGTCTCAGCCAGAAGGATCTCGTACCCGCCCGGGCCATAATCGGTAGCCAGACCCGACAACCCCACCCCGCTTACAGGTTTACCGCCCAATTCACCATTGATTCCCACCACCACGCCTTCTACCGGCTGCCCTTCGGCGTCAAATACCTGCCCAGCCACCCCCATCCACTGGCAGTTGCGCTCAGCAGCCTTCAAATCGGGGAGCATGCGCGGCGATCCAAGCTGAATGTCATAAGAATAAGCCGGTGTGGGCGTCAAGGTGGGGGCCGGTTCGGCGGTGGGAAAAGGCGTAGCGCTGGGCAGCGGGGTCGCGGTTGGTTCAGTAAGCGTCGCGGTTGCCGTCGGCGCCAGCACAGCATCAGTCGGTGTTGCGCTCGCCTCCGGCGTAACAGCCGTTGGTACCACTGCTGTCCGCTGCGGAATCAATCCGCAGCCTGTTGCCAACAACAATATTCCTACCCACCAGAACCGTTTCAGCATCCAGCCCTCCTGAAAATTCTATATCCATGAAGGCTGCAAGATTTAGACCAACAACCTTAGGGCTTCTTCGTGCCGGCGCGCTTGTCCTTGCTCAGGAATACGCTCAACAGATTCAAGCCCAGTTTGGCGCCCATCGCCAGGTAATACAGCCAATTGAACAAAAAGAAATAATCCTTCGCCAGGTGTTTGCGATAATACAGATAGTACGATTTGTGCCAGGCGCGGATGGAACGGTAGACCTGCACCCTGGCCCCACCGTGCCCGCCGTAGTGGATCACTTCGCCCAGCGGCACGTACATCACCCTCCAACCTGCCTCGCGCGCCCTAAAGCAAAAATCCGTATCCTCCTGGTATGCAAAGAAAGCTTCATCCAGGTACCCAATCTGCTCTACCACCTTACGCCGGATAAACATGCACGAGCCCGATACTGCTTCTACCTCGGCGACCTCGTTCTCCGGCAAGTATTCCACCAAGTAACGCCCAAAGAAGCGACTGCGTGGAAACAAGCGCGACAGCCCGGAGAAATACGAGATGGCATCCCAGGGGCGACCCGCGCTGCGCCGGCACTGCTTCTGCAGCGAGCCATCCCGGTTGAGCACCTTGGGCGTGGCAATGCCAACAGTCGAGTTCGCATCCAAGTAGCTCGCCAGCGACGCAAATGCCCCCGGCTTGACCTGCGTATCTGGGTTGAGTTGGATCAAGTAGCGCCCCTGCCCCATTCGCAGCGCCTGGTTCATGGGTAGGGTGTAGCCCAGGTTCTCCATATTCTCAATGACCTTCGCGTGTGGGAACTCCTCGCAGAGCATGGCCACCGAACCATCCTGCGAGCCGTTGTCCGTCACAATCACCTCCCAGTCCAGCCCAGGACAAGCGTCGGGCAGCGAGCGAAGGCAGTCCCGCAGCAGGTCGCGGGTGTTGTGAGAAACGATGCAGATGGAGAGATCAGGTGGAGGCATGTTACCCCTGTTTGAACGGGAAAATCGGTGCAACCAGCCGTCGAAAGTAGATCCACACCTGGCGAGCCAGCGTCTTCAAACCCCTGTGGCGCAGCGAGTACAAACCCAACTCGAAGTTGCTGGGGTCCTTCTCATAACGCCTGGGTAGCCAGCGTTTGCCCTGGCTCATCGAATGGGCGCGTTCAGCGATTGCGATTGCGTCTGGCTTATCTTCCGGCCAGAAAGGTTGGCCGCGCAGCTTAAGGCTCATCTCATCCAATATCTGAACCAACTGGGTTGCCCTTGTCACCGGGTGGTATTCCTCTATCACCGTCTGATACGCCCGATGTCCCATCTCGACCCGCAGGCTGGCATCCTGCGCCAACCGCTCAACGGCGCTCTCCCACCCTTCCGGTGTCTCCACAAGCAGCCCCGTCTCGGCGTCGCGGATCGCATACCGGAAAGCATCCGTGGCGCTGGCAATCGTTGGTGTTTCACCCATCGCCGCTTCCATATACTTGATCTCGCTCTTCGACTGCGCAAATGGGTTGTCCATAACCAGCGGCGCCAGGTTGATATCAAAGCCTGCCAGAATACCGGGCAACTTGCGCCAGGGGACCAACTTCATGCGCTCGATGCGGTTCTCCAGATCCTCCCAACCCGCGCCGGGATCCAAAGGCCCTACCAGGCGCAGCACCACCCGCGGGTCGCGGCGCATTATCGATTGCAAGGCCGGTTTGACCAGCTCAAAATCACGGTTGTGGGTCGGCGTGCCACTGGCATAGCCGATGACCACCTTGCCAGGGTTATCGGCCTTCTTCACCCGTGCCGCTTCAGAGCAAGCCAGCATCTCCAGGCTGAAAGCGTTGCGATGGATCCAGACGGGTTTTCCCAAAGCAGCAATGCGCTCTGCAAGGAAGTTGGTTGATGCCAGCACGCCTTCACATTGTTCCAGCATGGCGCGTATGTTGCGCATGTTTTGGACGTACATTGCAGACCGAATGGGATCTACGAAGTCAGGGCTGTTGATGAATTGAAAGGCTTCGACATCAAAGATTAAGTCGTCAAAGTCAAATAAAATCAGAGAATTCCGCGATTTAAAATAATCGAGCAGCCTTTTCACATGATCCCCAAAAGCTACCCTATGAAAAATAACAATGTCCCAATCTTGCAACGCTTTCTCAAAAAGCGCTCGATCGGCCATGTGAACGAATTCGCAATTTAAGCCCAATGCAAAGAATTGTTCTACTAAATGGAGCGAGCGATAGCGACGTGTGTCGCCACGAACTTCACTAAGAAGCAGAGCTTGCAATTTGTTTTTTTTCTGGTCAGAGCACATATGTTGCATGATCTTTGCTCGCTCCAGCGAATTCTTTCCCGCACACTCTTAATACCCATTTCTCGAAAAAGCAATTTTCTGCATTTTAATTATGCTCTTTCTTAATTCATCATTTCTAGACAACTCTCTTAGCGCAAACAATCTCCTTCAGAGTCCCTAACCAGCAGCCAAGTGTGTTGATGACCAACTGAAGAAGAATATATAGAGACCGCAATAAATGCCCGGTATCCCGGCAGCGGATTCATCTAGGAACTAAATATCTTAAGGATTTCCCAGTATCCTCACCCACCCATCGCCAACCGGACTCCCTCTTTCCAATCCGGCAGCCTCAACCCAAACACCCGCTCAAACTTTCCACACTCCAGCGCCGAAAACAAAGGCCTCTCTGCTGGTGTGGGGAACTCCGCGGTCTTCGCGCCTATAATTTCTTTCGCCTGGCGCAGTTCCGGGTGCGGATCCAGCCGCAGAATCTCCTCGGCCCACTCCTTCCGGCTGCACCATCTCCAACCCGCCAGGTGATACAAGCCGCTGCGCTCCAAAAGCACTTCGTAGGGCTCTTTCCCGCCCTGCGCCAGCACCATGCCGGTCGCCTCTGCCAGCGCACGCGCCCAGGTCGGCCCGGAGATCTGGTCATCAACAATTCGCAAGGTTGGGTTCTTACCGGCCCATTCTAACACCTTACTCACAAAACTGTCACGCCGGTCACTAAACACCCAACTGGTCCTAAACGTGAACCAGCACCCGCCCGCTGCCGCCACGGCTTGCTCGCTTTCCAGCTTCGACCGCCCGTAAGCACTCAATGGATTGGCCGCATCTTCCTCCGAATAAACCGAGCCCTTCTTTCCGTCAAACACATAATCGGTCGAGATATGCACGAACACTGCCCGTTGTTTGCGAGCTTCTTCAGCCAGCACCATCGGCGCTTCGACATTGATCATCCGGCAGCGTTCCCAATCACTCTCTGCCCGATCCACTGCGGTGTAGGCGGCTGCGTTGTAAATGATGGATGGTTTCACCTTTGCCACCAGTGAGCGCAGGCTTTCCGGTTGAGTAAAATCCACATCTGGATAGTCCAGTGAGACCAATTCGCCCAGGCAACCTAAAACCCGTTGGGCTTCCCATCCCAACTGCCCTGTATTCCCCAACAGCAGGATCTTCTTCATCGTTCCAAATCTTCCACCATGCGCAGCAGGTACTCCCCGTACGAATTGCTCGCCAGCGCCTTCGCGCACACCTTCAACTGCTCTTTGTCAATAAACCCCATCCGGTAAGCGATCTCCTCCGGGCATGAGATCATCATCCCCTGCCGCTCCTCCACCGCCTGGACGTAGTTGCCCGCCTGGATCAGCGACTCGTGCGTGCCGGCGTCCAGCCAGGCCACTCCCCGTCCCAGCACCTTGACTTGCAACTCACCTTTCTTGAGGTAGGTGTTGTTCAGGTCGGTGATTTCCAGCTCGCCGCGCGCCGACGGTTTCTGCGCCGCCACCAATCCCGCCGCTTGCCCGTCATAGAAGTAGATTCCTGGAATGGCGTAATTGGAGCGCGGCTGCTTGGGTTTTTCCTCAATGCTCAAGGCCTTGCCGCTGGCGTCAAACTCCACCACGCCGTAGCGCTCCGGATCGCGCACCTGGTACGCAAACACGATCGCCCCATCTGTCAATTTGGCCGACTCGCGCAGCAGTTCGGGCAGCCCGTGCCCGTAGAAAATATTATCTCCGAAGATCAGGCACACCGGCTCGCCTGCGGCAAAATCCTTGCCAATCACCAGCGCCTCGGCCACACCGCGCGGCTCGGCCTGCTCGGCATAGCTAAAGCTCATGCCCCACTGCGCCCCGCTGCCCAGCAACCGCCGGAACCCCGGCAAGTCCTCCGGCGAGCTAATCACCAGCACCTCGCGGATTCCCGCCAGCATGAGCATCGACAGCGGGTAATACACCATCGGCTTGTCATACACCGGCAGCATCTGCTTGCTCACCGCCAGGGTCAGCGGGTACAGACGAGTCCCTTTGCCACCAGCCAGGATGATTCCTTTCATTTTTCGCCTCCGCGGTTGCTGTAGTTGCGTTCCATCCAACCCGTCAGGTCCGAGTCCTGCCTGATCTCCGCCAGCCAGTCGGCATGGTCCAAATACCACTGCACCGTCTTGAGCATCCCGGTGGAAAGAGTCTGTCTAGGCTGCCAGCCCAGCTCGCTTTCGATTTTGCGAATGTCCATCGCGTAACGCCGGTCGTGCCCCGGGCGGTCGGTCACATACTGCTTCAACTGGCGGTGCGGTTTATGCGGCGAATTCGCCGCCAGCTCATCCAGGATGTCGCAGATAGTGTCTACCACTTCCAGGTTCGGGGGCTGATTTCCGCCGCCAATGTTGTACGTCTCGCCCACCTCGCCGCGCGTGGCCACCTGCCAGATTGCATCGCAGTGATCTTCCACGTACAACCAATCGCGCACCTGCTGCCCGTCGCCATAAATCGGCAGCGGCTTGCCGTTCAGCGCGTTCAAAATCATCAACGGCACCAGCTTTTCGGGGAACTGGTACGGCCCGTAGTTGTTCGAGCAGTTGGTGATGCTCACTGGCAATCCGTAGGTATGATAGTAGGCCCGCGCCAGATGGTCACTGGCGGCCTTGGAGGCCGAATAGGGCGAGCGCGGCGAATAGGGTGTGGTCTCAGAGAAGGCCGGATCGTCCTTTTCCAGCGAGCCAAACACCTCGTCGGTCGAAACGTGATGAAAGCGCACCTGATCAACCGGCAGAAGTTTTTCAACCAACCAGGCCTGCCGCGCCGCATCCAGCAGCGTGAAGGTGCCCACGATGTTGGTCTGTACAAACTGCCCCGGCCCCAAAATGGAACGATCCACGTGCGACTCGGCTGCGAAATGCACAATCGTGTCAATGTTGTGCTCGCGCAGCAGTCCGTCCACCAGCGCCCGGTCGCAAATATCGCCTTTCACAAAGGTGTGCCGGGCCGGGTCGGGAAGATCCGCCAGGTTCGCCAGGCTCCCCGCATAGGTCAGCGCATCCAGGTTGATTATCTTTACCTGTTGGTCATGCGCCAGCAGGTAGCGCACAAAATTGGATCCAATGAAGCCTGCTCCGCCCGTCACCAGTACATTCTTTGGCATGTTCTCACCGCTCCTCATGTCATCGAAACTTAACCGGAATTACTCAAAACACTCTGCTTCCGCCAGTGTTTTGCCTTCTTCGTCTTTTGCCGAAACAAGGGGCATACCACCCGCCACAGACGGCCACTGCACCCCAACCTGCGGGTCGTTCCACAACAGCGTTCGCTCCGCCGAAGGCAGGTAGAAATCTGTCACTTTATAGGAAAACTCAGCCCATTCACTCAGCACCAGGAACCCGTGCGCAAATCCCGGCGGCACCCACAAGGCCTTCTTGTTTTCCGCCGAGAGTACCATGCCCACCCACTTGCCAAACGTGGCCGAACCACGGCGGATATCGACCGCCACGTCGAAGATTTCGCCCACCGTCGCTCTCACCAGCTTGCCCTGCGTCTGCCGAATCTGGTAATGCAGCCCGCGCAGTACGCCTTGCTTTGAGCCGGATAAATTATCCTGCACAAATTCAGCAGGTATTCCCGCTTCGGCATACTTTTTCTGTTGGTAGGTTTCCATAAAAAAGCCGCGCGCGTCAGGATGCACTTGCGGCTCAATCAAAATCACATCTGGAATGGCAGTGGGCACAAATCTCATCGTTTCAAAATCCTCTGCCGAGATTATAACTGTATTTGGAAAATTTTCCTAATAGGCGCCTTTGCGCCTTAATACCACCCACACGGTTTTTACCAAAATCTGCAAGTCCAGCCAAATCGAGTAATTCTGCACGTAATACAGGTCTTCCTCCGTGTGCAGGTGCATGGGCTTGTCGCTGCGCCCGTTCACCTGCCACCAGCCGGTCATTCCTTGGGGCACGGCAAAGCGCTTGCGCTGCCACAACTCATACTTCTCCACCAGGCCGGGGATCTCCGGGCGCGGCCCCACCAGGCTCATCTCGCCCTTGAGCACATTGAACAACTGCGGAAGCTCATCCAGGCTGGTTCGCCGCAGCACCCGCCCCACGCGGGTTATGCGCGGGTCGTCCGGGCGCTTATACACCACCTTCCCCGAAGTATCTTTTTTCTCCACCAGGTACTGCAATTTTTCCGCATCTGGAACCATCGTGCGGAACTTATGCATCTTGAACAACCTGCCGTTTTCGCCCATCCGCGCCGCGTGATAAAAGACCGACCCTCGGTCTTCCAGCCAGATGGCTAACGCCGCTGCCCCGATAAGTGGCAGCACCACCGGCATGCACAGCAGGCCGACCGCTACGTCAAAGGCCCGCTTGGTCAGGCGTTGATATTCGTCCAGCGCCGGCGCGCGCAAATCGAGCATGGGAATTCCGGCGAATTCATCCACTCTAGCCCGGTGCAGCGTCAGCGAGAAGTAATCCGGGATCACCCACACCCGCACAGGTTGGTCGTGTAGTTCGCTCACCAGCCAGGAGAGCCTCTCGTGCGCCGAGCGTGGCAGCGCAATAATCACATCGTCCACTTTGCGCTCGCGAATCACCGTGCGCCCCACGTCCAGCGAGCCCAGAATATCGGCATGGTCGGCCTGCTTCTTCCAATCATCGTCCAGCAAGCCAACCATTTCCAGGCCCATATCTGGCATATGGCGAATTTGTTGTTCCAGCTTGCGCCCCACCGTGCCTGCCCCGGCAATCAGTACACGCCGGATTTCGCCGTGCAACCCTTGCCGCCTGAACATCATACGCGCCACCAGCCGCCAGCCCACCAGGAATATATAAGCCAGGGCAGCCGCCATAACAAACAAGAACCGCGACACTTCGCGGTAAGAAAAATACAAAATCCCCGCCAGGGCAATCGCCGCCAGCACCGCCCCCAGCGTCAGGCTGCCCAGCTCGTCGACCACACGCAGATTCTTGCGCCCGTCGTAGACAGCAAACAGCATCAGCACGCCCACCCACACCAGGGGAAACAACACAAACAGGATCGGCGGCAGCGTGACCGGATCATTGATCGGCGCCACAAAGGACAGGCTGCTTAGCGGCACGCGCGCCCAGGCCGAAGCCAGCAGCGCCATATCCACCAGCACCATGTCCACAAAAATCGAAAAGACCGCGAAATTCACCGAAAAACGCCGGAACATTCCTCATAATCTCCCCCTATATTATAGTTTACTCGTTACTACTCAGCCCATCGGGAAAGAGGCCGAATTTGTGGTGTTTGGCGGGGCTTCGCCCCGCCAAACACCACAAATTCGGGACTTTTCTACCAGGGTCTGAGTAGTTACGTTGACTCTTACGTTAGGAATGTAAAAAGCGGTTCTCTAGGGTCCAAAAAGCCTTTTTCTCCGTAGGGGCGCAGCGAGATGCGGCAACTTCACCAACCATCGCCTGTTAGCTGCGCCCTTCCGAAAAACGTTCTCGTCCTTATACGGACAGGGAAAAAACTAGCCCTCTACACAGAAACAAACGCCGAAACCAACTTGAACCAATCGGTGCCAAAAATTACCGACAGGGTCAGCACCGCGAACACGATCAAAATAATCAACCCGCACCCGCAACCCAGGCACGAATTGCTTTTAAATCCAAAGGTCTTCTGCAGCCAATCGTACAACCAGCGCAGAATAGACAACTTAAAAATACCCACCAAGCAACCGGGACGCTCATCCATATCATTCCTCCGAATTTGATCAATCTATATCGATCTACGGAAAAATGCCCCCAAAGTTGCGTCACTCGACCAGCTCATCCAACCCCACCCAACCGTGCTTGAGCGCCCACAGCGCCACCTGCCCACGCTGAGACAATCCCAGTTTGCCCAAAACCGCCGTCACATGGCTCTTCACCGTCTCGTCCCCCACCGTCAGCGCATCCGCGATTTGACGGTTGCTCATCCCGCGTGCCACCAGCAGCAGCACCTCTCGCTCCCGTGGAGTCAATTCGTTTCCCACCCCGCTGTCATTCAAAACAGCCTCCGCGGCAAAAGAGTCCAGAAACAACTGCCCCCGCCCCGCCGCGCGCACCGCCTCCAGCAGCACCTCTGGCAAAGCATCCTTGCGCACGTACCCAATGGCCCCTGCGCGTAGCGCCGCTGTCACCCGCGCATCGTCCATATACGCAGTCAGGGCCACTACGCGCGGCTTTTCGCCCAACTCATGCAGCCGCTGCGTCGCGCTGATGCCGTCCATGCCACCCGGCAGAAGCAAATCCATCAACACCACGTCCGCCTGCCACGGCTCCAGCTTCTCAAAGGCTTCTTCTGCCGATGCCGCCTCGCCCACCACCGAAATATCCGCGAAGGACTCTAGGAAAGCCCGCACTCCCCGCCGGACAACGTGATGATCGTCCACTAAAGCCACCCGAATACGATCCATAATCCGATTATACGCTCCTGCGGGCCAGTGATGCCCGTAAGTATCCAAATAAACCAATGACGCCTGTTAGGGCAGCACACAAAAGCAGCATTCCGGCAAACGAGAGTACTTGGTAAGCCGTATATTCATTCAGCATTCCAGTCACAGTGATACCCTGCGGCTGCTCATAATTATCCAGAAATGGCACCACGCGCACGACGAGTGCGATCACTGCCAGGCCCGCGGCCAAAACCGGTGTCAGCGGAGCGGCGAAACCCAACACAATCCCCGGCCAGCCAGCCGTAAACATGGTCGTCTGACCTGCCCAATACTGAACGGCGCGTTTATCTCCGCGGCGGTTCGCCTGGGCATAAAGCGCAAACCCAGCCCCCGTTGCCAGCACCGCCAGCGCCACCCCTTCCATCCATGCCCCGTACCAAATCCCTAGCAAAGCCAGTAATGGGAAGAACGGCAGCAGGAACATGGCCGCTGCTTCGGCATCTGTCAGGTGCGGTCGACCCAACTCCCGCAACCCGCGGCGCAGTTCCAAAGCCAGTTTTCCAATCCAGATCGACATTCCAAGCCCGGCAATAGAGATTCCTGCCAGCAGTATGACCGAGACAATCGGTACGGATGTATATTGAGAGGTTGAAAGGAACAAGTATGCCCCCATCCACAGCGCGGCGCCAACCGTCACCCACAACGCCAGGCACGCCAGTTGGTATGCCTCGCGTAGATATCGCGGTAAGTGTTTCGCTTCTGCCCGGGCTATCTCACCTTTCAACAAGTGGCGGCTGAGAGCCAGCCCGCCGAAAAAGAAAACCGCCGGGGTCAGAAAAGCCATCACCAGGGCCGCGCGCGACTGAACCGACATTCCCGACAATGCCTGTCTACTCATCTCCTCCAGCATACTGGCCTCCGACAGCGGCAGCAACATTGCTGTCACAAACACGCCAATGGCCCCGCCACCCGCCATCGCGGTCGCCGCCACCCGGAGTAAGGGCGAGTAACGCTTGATATTCAACCCGGGCCAGCCCCCCCGAAATCCAACCATCCCGCCCAACATTCCCAACCCCGCTCCAACGCCCAACAGCGCCCAGGCAAATAAATGAACCATCAGGAAGATGTTATTGAAGGATGAAATGAGCAAGCTGGCCGTTTGAGCGCCGCCGCTGGTGGGAACAAGCCCGTGCAACAAAATCGGCATAGCCCCCCTGCTGCCCACGAAAGACGCTCCGATCATCCCAAACACGGTCAGCCCCGCAATCGCTCCCGCCGCCGCGCCAGTCAAAGCCGCCCCGCCGCGCGTGCCGGGTTTCACCCACCGTGCCGCCAGCCAACCCACCACCGGCAGCAGCAGCAGCGCCAGGATTTGCAGCACCACCGACCACGAATAACCCGCCGGTTTCCAGATTTCGCCAATCTGCCCGGCGTGGATTTGCCCCCAGGGCTGGATCAGCACTGCCGAAATCACTGCGCCGCCCAGCAGACCCGTCAAAATCACCCGCCCCAACACGGGCGGCAGCTTCTCTGCCTCAACCTCCTCCGCCACATGGTACGGCGCGCGGAACGTAAGCAACGTGCCCAGACCGGGTTGGCTTTCCACCGCCAACATACCCTCCAAAGCTGCCGCCCGTTCCCGCATCCCCTCCAGGCCGCTGCCGGCCTGAACATTCTTGACCTCAAAACCCTGCCCATCATCCCGCACTGAAAGCACAACTGCACCCGCGCTCTCGTCTTCGCGCAAATCCACGCTCACGTGCTTGGCCCGCGCGTGCCGGGCGACGTTGCTCAAGGCCTCCTGAACGACGCGAAAGAGCGCCTCCTGTGCCCCAGGCGGCAGCAGTCCTTCTTTGGGCAGTTCCCCAATCTCACATTTCACCTGCGCCCCGCTGCGGTAGCCCAGCGCTTCGCACTGCTCGCGAATGGCCTGCACCAGCCCAACCCGCTCCAGCGGCGCCGGCGAGAGTTGCAGCAGCAGCGCGTTCATCTCCACCAGCGCCTCGTGCGCCGAGCGCTGCACATCTTCAATCGCCTTCTGCGCCCCGGCGGCATCTGTGTCAAACCGCTCCTGCGCCGCCGCCGCGCTCATTTGGATGCTAAACAACTGCTGCTTGATCGAATCGTGCAGATCGCGCGCCAACCGGTTGCGTTCTTCCTGCGCAGCCTGCCGATCGGCTTGCGAGAGCCAGCGCTCGCGCAAACCCGCAGCCTGCTGCGCCGCCATCGTCAACCGGTTCACCCGCCGCGCCAGCCCGCCCAGCGGGTCAAGCCTGCTTTCGCGCAGCGCCCTCACCGGCAGTCCGTTCTCATAACGGTTCAACGCTCCGAGGATTCCTCTGAATGAATCTATCAGCGGCGCTGCCGCCACCAGCGAGACCAGAATCACAATACCAACCGCCAAAATCCAGTTGTAAGAAAGTCCAAATACCACTCCTACGAAACCGCTCAACACCAACCCGCCAAGCAGATAAAAGCCAAAATAAACCCACCCGGTTTTCTTTTCCATATTTCACCTCTTGTATCCAGCATAACAAGCCGCCCTTTCGCGGACATCCCCCGCGCAGGGGAATTTCTGGTTCATTGGGAATTGGCGGGGTGGGCGCCACGGCAACCCCTAGAGAGCGGGAATTTCCGCCATCGGATGTATAATTGAAATAATGACTCAACCAGGGGTGGAAGAAGCCCGAATTGGAGGGACTATGTCCACGGTTTTAACCTTCGAGCAAACCATTCAGGCTCCAATCGAGCAAGTCTACCGGGCATTTACCAACGCCACGGCTCTGCGGGAGTGGCTGTGCGACACAGCCACCGTCGATGCGCGCTCGGGCGGACGCGTGTACCTGGCCTGGATCAGCAATTACTTTGCCGCCGGCGTATACACCCAGCTAGAGCCCAACGGACTGGTGGCATTCACCTGGAACGGTCGTGACGACCCTGCTCCCACGCATGTAGAAGTACGCATGACCGCTACAGGCGTCTCCACCACCCTGCTAACCCTCTATCATTCCGGCCTGGGCGATGATCCAGCCTGGCTGCCGACCCGCAAACAAATCACCCAGGGTTGGACCAAGGGTTTGAAAAACCTGGTTTCTGTCGTCGAAGAAGGCCCCGATTTGCGCATCACCATGCGCCCCATGCTCGGCTTCATTCTAGGTGAGATCAACCCCAAAATCGCTGATGAGCTAAACTTGCCCGTGTGTGAAGGGATGCGCCTCGATTCCCTGGTTGCGGGTATGGGCGCCGATCGCGCCGGGTTGCAAAAAGACGATTTAATCGTCTCGCTGGACGGCAAACCCATTGCTCAATTTGCCGATCTACCCGGAATTCTGGCGGCGCGTCAAGGCGGAGATTGGATCGAAGTTGAGTTTTATCGTGGGCCAAGGAAACATCAGATCAGCCTGGAATTGAGCCGCCGCCCGTTACCCAACATCCCAGCCACCCCGCAAGAGATGTCTGAAACCCTGAAAAAGGTCTATGCTGAACTGGACCGCACCATGGGCGAAACTCTCAAAGGAATCACCCCTGCCCAGGAAGAATTCCGCCCCGAACCCGGAGAATGGAACATCAAAGAAATCCTCGCCCATCTCATCCACAACGAGCGCGAAGCCCAAAGCTGGGTCAATGATTTTGTCTACAGCCAGGAGCGTCTTGCCGATGGTTACGCCGACAATTTGCCTGCCCGGCTCCTTGCCACGGTCAAGGCTTACCCCAGCACAGATGAATTGTTCGCCGAGTTCAAACGGACCGAATCTGAAACGATCCAATTGATTGCCGGGCTGCCGGCCAACTTTGTCGCCCGCAAAAGCAGCTATTGGAAGCTGGGCTTCAGCTTCCTTCAGCCGCCCTTCCATGTCCTCGGTCACATCGATCAGATCCGTGCGAACATACAAATGTTCAAACCTGCCTAAATTATACTATGCCCTGGTTTTTCCCATTCGTCACCGCCTTACTCATCGCCACCACCGTCTTAATGCTGGTGATGTTCGTCATCGTCAGAACCCGCGCATCCATCCCCGGCAGCCGCACTTTCAGTCTACTGATCATCTCTTTGATGATCTGGACGCTGACCAATGCCCTTGAGTTTTCCCAACTCTCGCCAGAAACCAAAATTTTCCTCTCCAAGATCCAATACCTGGGTATCACTGGCGCTGGCCCATCTATGCTCTTATTCATCTCTCGTTTCACTCGCCAGGATCAATGGTTCACCCCACGCCGACTGGCCGCTTTTGCCATCTTCCCCGCGGTAACCTTCCTCATTGCTCTGACCAACGAATGGCACAGGTTGCTGTGGCCCTCCATCACCCCCTCCGAAGTCTACCCCCTCCTGCTCATTTATGAACATGGCCCCTGGTTCTGGATTACGGTCGTTTACAGCTACCTGATGATGGTCCTCATCTCCGCGCTCATTTTGCGTGCCATCCTTCGTTTTCCTCTGGCCCATGTTGGCCAAATGCGCATCCTCATGGCCGGCATCGCCATTCCCTGGATTGGCAATATCCTCTACATCACCAACGTTTTTCCCATCAAGGGGCTCGACCTCACCCCGCTGTCATTTTCGCTGGCCGGAATCCTCTATGGCATGGCCTACATCCGCCGAAACCTGTTCAACATCGCCCCGGTCGCCCGTGAGGTCATCGTCGACGGAATGGCTGAAGGCCTGATCGTTTTGGACATCAACAACCACATCGTGGATATCAACCCCGCTGCGATCGAATTATTGGGCCTCAACGCCGGGAACGTCATCGGCAAATCGGCGCACGAAGTGCTAACCGCCCACCCCGACCTGCTCGAGTTGTGTGAAAACCCCCTCGAGAAGAACGTCGAATTGATCCTCGAAGGCGGCCCCGTGCATAACGTTGAGACAAAAATCTCCCCCCTCAACGAGGAAAACGGGAATCTTAGCGGATGGATCGTCCTGCTTCATGATATTACCAACCGCCGCAGCACAGAACAAGCCTTGCGCCTGAGCGAGCAGGCCGAGCGCACCCAAAGAACTCTCTACGAAGCCTTGCTCGATTCGAGTATCTCCCTCACCAGCACCCTTCAGTTAGACGAGGTTCTTGAACAAATTCTCCTCCATGTTGGCAGGGTCGTGCCTCACGATTCCGCCAACATCATGCTCATCGATCGGCGCGTGGAAGAAGCCTACGTTGTCCGGCGCATCGGTTACACCAACAGCATGCCCAACGACCCCCTGCCCGACGGCTTGCCTGCCCCGCGTTTGCCCCTCCGCCAGACTTTCAGCCTTTCGCGCATGATGTCCACCGGCCTCCCGCTGGTCATTCCCGACACCTCTTCCTCCCCCGAATGGAAGGATATGCCCAGTTCGGCCTGGATCCGTTCTTACATCGGCGCGCCGATTAAGTTCCAAAACGAAACCGTCGGCTTCTTAAACCTCAACAGCAGCACACCCGACTTTTACTCGGAGTATCACGCCCAGCGCTTGCTAGCCTTCGCCAACCAGGCAGCCATCGCCATTGAAAACGCCCGCCTGTATACCGAAACACGTCAATACGCGCAAGAATCCGAAGAAGCCATGCGCATCGCCGAAGAAGCCCGCGCCACAGCCGAAGCCGCCAGCCAATCGAAGAGCGAATTCCTGGCCAACATGAGCCACGAAATACGCACTCCCATGAACGCGGTCATTGGCATGACCAGCCTGCTGCTGGATACACCCCTCTCTCGCGATCAGCGCGATTGGGTCGGGACGATCCAAACCAGCGGACAAGCCTTACTGACCATTCTCAACGATATCCTCGATTTCTCCAAGATCGAATCTGGGCGGTTAGAGATGGAAACGCGCCCCTTCTCGCTGCATGCCTGCATGGAAGACAGCCTGGACTTGCTCGCCGTTTGGGCCGCGGAGAAGAACATCGAACTTCTCTACCACCCTTCCATCGACGTTCCCAACATGATCGCCGGAGACGAGACCCGCCTGCGCCAGGTGATGGTCAACCTGCTCAACAATGCTGTCAAGTTCACCGACACTGGCGAGGTGTGCCTGGCAGTAAGCCAGCTCAACCGCAGTGAGCAAGGCTGCGAGTTACAATTTTCTGTTCGTGACACCGGCATAGGCATTCCTCAAGATCAGATTGATCGGCTCTTTCAAGCCTTCACCCAGGGTGACACCTCTACCACTCGCCGCTTTGGCGGCACCGGCCTGGGTCTAGTCATCAGCCGGCGCCTGGTGGAAATGATGGGCGGCAACATCTGGCTGGAAAGCACCCCCGGCAAGGGTTCCACGTTCTTCTTTACTATCAAAGTGGAATCGGCGTTGGGCTTCGAAACCGGGCGGCTCACCTCGCTTCGCGGAATCTTGCGCGGGCGGCGAATCTTGGTTATTGACGATAACCCCGCCGTGCGCGACACGCTGGTGGAATGGCTGGAATGGGGTGGCATGCAGGTCATCGCGGTCGAATCCGCAGCCCTGGCCCTGAAAACTGTCCAAAGCCAGCCGCCTTTCGATCTGGCCCTCGTCGACCTGTATATGCCCGAAGCCAGCGGGGTTGAACTGGCAGCCATCCTGCGCGCAGGAACCAAGAGCGCAGGGCAGCGCTTGCCGCTCGTCTTGCTCGCCTCCCTCGCGGTTGGCGAACTGGACGAAGAAGCCCGCCTGTTCAACGGACGCCTGAATAAACCTGTCAAACCTTCGCAGCTCTACCAGGTGATCTCTCAGGTGCTGGGCCAAACCCCTGCCCAAACACCCAATCAGAGCGTTTCTCCGGCCATGCTATCGCGCTCATTATCCGGGCTGCGCGTGCTCATCGCTGAAGACAACCGCACCAACCAAAAGGTAACCCGGCTGATGCTGGATCGCCTGGAGTGTGAGAGCGATATTGCCGACAACGGGCGCGTGGTACTGGAACGCATGGAAATTAATGATTACGACGTCATTCTCATGGACATGCAAATGCCCGATATCGACGGGCTGGAAGCCACCCGCCGCATCCGCGCCGAACTCCCGCCCGAACGCCAGCCCCATATCATCGCTATGACCGCCAACACCATGTCGGGCGATCGCGAGCGCTGCCTGGAAGCTGGGATGAACGATTACATCGGTAAACCGGTGCAGCGCGAGGAGCTGCGCCAGGCCCTGGAGCGGTTCCGCCCGCGCACGCCCGCCGAACCTCCCGTTGCAACCCCCGCCACAGCCGGGCTCATTGACGAATCGGTTCTAGAAGAGCTATGCAAATCTCTGGGCGACGACGGCCCCGTGGCAGTGCTCGATTTAATCGACACATTCCACGATGGTTCTCCCGCACTGCTCAAAGAAATCGAGGAAGGCACGCGCACCATAACGCTCGAACAGATTCGTCGAGCGGCTCACAGCCTCAAATCATCGTCCGCGGCGATGGGCGCCCTGGCCTTGTCCAACCGGGCCAGAATCCTTGAGATTGCCGCCCGAGAAGCCGCTGAGAAAGCCGGCAAAGACGTGAACTGGTCCGACTTCCAGCAAATGGCCCAGGTGACCATGCAGTGTTACCAACAAACTAGCGAAGCCTTGCTCCACCTGCGCCAAACCTACATGCGCAGATCGTAGAGGTTGAGATATTCGCCAAAATAAGCTGCACTCAGCGGGCTGCGCCCACTGAGTGCAGCTTATTTTGACTTCTTTTTCATCTTCCCGCTGGGAAGGCAATCTAGCTACTCATTTGCCCCCAAAAGGACGATACCAATTCCCTGGTTCAACACTTCGGGCTGGGTGGTGGTGCTCATGCGAATCACCTGCCCCAAGGTATAAGCCCCCAACACCGGGACAATCCCCATGACTTCTTGAATGGCTTGCGGAATTTCCTGCGTACGCGTCTCAAACAGATTCAGCCAGGCAATATCCACAAAGGCCAGCGCCACCATCGCCCGCGCAGTGCCCAACCCGCAGACAGCCTCTTCTGCCGCCTGCTCAATGGCCTGAAGGCACTTGCCTGGGTCGCCTAACATTAAATGCACCACCGACCCTTCGGGAATCGGTGTGTTCATGCGCAAGCTGCCGTCCACTTCCATGCGCAGCGGCGACCGCACTACCAGTTCCGGGTCACCTGGCGAGCCCTCCACCCCCAAAGGATAAAGCCGGATTAAGTCTGTCAGTGGCGGGAAAGCCCATTCTCGCGCCGGCCGGCCAAACATGGTCTGGTAAACATCGGCGGGCGTCCGCCCATCCAATTCCTTCACCCAGGTGTCCGTAGCTTTGGTAACCGTAAAATGAGCCCCAGTGCTGCGCCAACCGTGGCTGTACCCGCAAGACATGCGGAACCTGCCGCCTAAAATAGCCGCAGCCAGTCCGCCTGGACCGCTCTGATTCTTCCCCATGAGGTATGTTTTTCCCGAGGAATACCCGCCCGAAGCCAGCGCTCCGCCCACGCTCGTCGCCAACTCGGCCAGGCCGCTGCTCACCGGGGCCATGTTCCCCGCCACGCCGTCCGCCGCCAGCATCACCGCTTGCGGCAACAATAGTTCCTGGCGCAGCGAGCGCATCAACTGGCGTGCGGTCTCCTGGCTGTCGTGGCTAAAACCGGGGTACCACTGCACCTGGGCTTTCAGATCAGTGCCCGCCAAAACCAGCACCACTACTGAGTTCAATTCCTCGCGATCCTCGCTAAAAGGCCGCACCGTGCTGAAACCCCACAGAGGCGTATCGCCCAACAACCCGGCCAGCCCACTAACGGCCTCGCTGATATTAAACTCTTCGGCCACAAAGGCCACCGCCAACACCGGTTTCAAAGCGCCCAACTGGTCGAGCGCTTTTTGCGTCGCTTTCATCGCGGCGTCGCGCCCGTCCAATCCGTAAGCAGAACCGTAAACTGCCAGTCGCGCCATGAGTGCTCCTTCTTGCCCCCGGCCTTACTGAGCCGCGATGGGGACTGTGAAATGGAACGTGGTTCCCTTGCGGAATTCGCTCTCGAACCAGATTTGACCGCCCTGCATCTCCACCAGGCTCTTGGTGATGTTCAACCCCAGGCCGGTGCCAGGCGCCTCACGAGTCTTCGGGTCTTCGGAACGGAAGAACTTTTGGAAGATTTTCTTTTGATCTTCCTCGCTGATGCCGATGCCCGTGTCCTTGACCCAGATGTGCAGCACCTCGGGGGCGCCGCTCGGATCCCAGATGTTTTGGCTCAACTCTGCCTTCACCAGCACCGATCCGCCTTCCGGCGTGTACTTGTGGGCGTTGCTCACCAGGTTGACCATCACCTGTTCCATGCGGGTGCGGTCGGCCCAAGCCTGCGGCAAGTCGGCGGGGATGTCCATTTCGAGCTGTTGGTTCTTGTCTTCCAACTGCCGCTTGGTCGAGCGCACGGTGCCTTCCACCACCTCGGCCAGGTTGATGCCCTTGAATTCGAGGCGCAAGCGGCCCACCTCAATTTTGGACATATCATTGAGGTCCGAAACCAGGGTATTCATGCGCTCAATGTTGGCCCGAATGGTGTGCAGGAAGTTGGTCTGGGCATCATTAATGGCGCCAACTGCGCCGGCGGCCAGCAGTTCGGTGTAGCCCTTGACCGAGGTCATCGGGTTCTTCAACTCGTGAGCCACAAACGATACAAATTCGCTCTTGGCAAGGTTGGCTGCCTGCACCGCCGAATACAGTTGCGCATTGAAAATCGCAATGGAGGCGTGGTCGCTTAGGCGGGCCAGGAAGTTGATCGTCTCCTCGGTCACCGCATCCGTGGCGCCGGTCTCGAGCAACAGCAAGCCAATGGTGGTGGTCTCTCGCCGAATCGGCACAACGGTTTGCCATTTTGCCGTCGCCAGCAGGCGGAAGTTTGCCGTACCGCCTTCGGTCACCTGCCGCCGCAGCGGAATGCCGTCGCGCACCGCATCTTCCAACCCATAATACCCCATCGGCAGAATACCATCTCGATGATTTTCCATCTCGTTGGTGTAGCCCTGCGAGGCCATCACCTGCAGGCCATTTTCTTCGGTCACAATCCCCACCAACCCAGCCAGCGCGTCCGATTGGCGCATGGCCCATTCCAGGGTGATGCGCATGGCACGGGTTGTGTCCAGGCTGGTGTTCAACTCGCGGTCAATACGCTGCATGACCGAGAGTTCTTCCACGCGGGCAGCCAGGGCCTGGTCGGTCATGGTATATAGACGGGCGTTTTCAATGGCTACCGCGGCCTGCGCCGCAAACGCCGAGAGCAAATCCTGGTCGTCCTGCGAGAAGGGCGAACCGTCCTTCTTGTTAATCACTTCGATGACGCCAATGACCCGGTCTTTGACCTGCAGGGGGATGACCAGCAGCGCGCGCGTGACAAAACCGGTTTGTTGATCGGTTTTCGAGAACCATTCCGGGTACTTGGTCACATCGTTGACGATAATCGGCTGCCGTGTGGTCACCGATTTACCAACCACCCCAGCTCCCGGCGGCATGCGCGTGTTCACCAGGTTGTGTGCCACCGGGCTGACCACCACGCGGAAGACCATTTCCTCGGTGGTTTCATCCACCAGCAGCAGGCTGCCCGCTTCGCAGATTAGAATATCCACAGCGCTTTGCAGAATATTTTGCAGAAGCGGTTCCAATTCCAGGGTCGAGGTCAACTGGCGAGTCACCTCGTTCAACGTAGTCAACTGCAACGCGCGCCGCTCGGTCTCCTGTAGCAGCCGCGCCTTGACGATGGCCCCCGCCACCTGATCGGCAATAGCTTGCGCCAGGCTCTGCTGTTCGGTGGTATATTCCACCTTCGAGTCCTTCGAACCCAGGCTCAACGCGCCGATGGTTTCTGCCCCGGTATTCAGAGGTACCGCCATCCACGAGAAGAGGTTGGCTGCCGGCGCCCCCACCCCCCGGCGGATACACTCCTGATTATAATCGTCGGTCAAAATAGCCCTGCCCGAGCGCACCACTTCCTGCTCCAGCGTGGTGTTAGCCGCAACTGCCTTGTTTTCCATGTCGTTCAGGCGGTCGTCCCCTTCCAGGTAGAACACGTACTGGTGGGTGTCCTGCTGGCGGTCATACAGCATGATATGGAACACTTCTGCCGGGACCACCTGGGTTGTCTGAGCGTAAATCAATTCCAATATATCATCCAGCGTCAAGGTGATGTTGACACCCTGGGCTACGCGCGCCAGCACGTTCATCTGCCGCACGCGGTTTTCCATGTTCTCGAGCACCTGCGCGCGCTCAATGGCCAGAGCCGAGTTGTCGCACAGCGACTCGAGAAAACCCAACTCCTGCATCGAATACGACTCGCCCGAAAGGCGCGGGCCTAGGGCAATCCAGCCGGCCAGCCGCTCGCGGCTGGGCAGGCCGATGAACACATTGGCGCCCAGCAATGTCAGGCGCGAACGCTCACTGTTCAACGCCGCAGGCAGGTTGTCCAGGTCTTTCAGAACCAGCGAGCTGCGATTCTCGGACAACATGCGAATAAGCGGACTGGCAGAGGTGAAACGCAAATCGGTTGTTTGGCGCCCATCCTTGCCCGTCGCCGCCAGATACTGGTCAACCAGTGAATCGTAGAGATAAATATGTACCGAGCTGGGCATCAATGCTTCGTCAACATACTGCCGCATGGTGCGCAAAATGCCCCGCAGGTCCACCACCCGCGCAAGGTCGGCGCTGTAATTCGACAGGCGCTGCTGGTAAGCCCCTTGTCCGCGGAAGAAGACAATATCCACCAGGCGCTGCAAATTTTCGCGCAGCGGGTTGATCAAAATGGCCAGTACGAAGAACACCAGCCCCACGATTACTGGGCTGAGCGTTGTGGCGGGCCTGCCCAGAAGCAACGACAGCCCCGAAACGATCAAGGCATACCCCACCGCTACCAGAATTGCCATCAACAGGTACAAGAGTCCCCGGCTGATCACATAATCGGTCTGCTGCAAGCGGTAGCGGGTCATCATGTAGCTGAAGGCCAGCGGGAAAATTCCCAGCGGGATGAGCACCCACACCGAAGGGAAGTCGCCCAAGCGGATGAACAGTGAAAGCGCCAGCAGCACCAGCAGCGGCCCGTAGCTGAGAATGCCACTGAGGGTGATGAAGCGCAACTGCTCGCGCTCTGACGAAACCACCGTGCGCGCCCGGCGGAAGATAGACCAGGCAAAGGTGAATAATACTGCCAGGCAGGCGAAGCCCACCAGAATGTTGATGGCCATGTTCAAACCGGGCAGGTTGTTGTTTATGCGAATCACCACGTTCAGCGCCGCCAGCATTCCCAGCAGCGCGCTCACCCGCTGAATAACCGGCAGACGCGTAACCAGCGAGTCTTCACGGGGGAACAAGAAAGCCAGGCTCACTGCCGATGCGCCGCTGATGCCCAGCGAAACCGCCCACAGCCACACCAGGTGATGTGTCGAAAACAGGTCAAACAAACCGCCCAACACCACCGAAGTTGAAATTGAGAACAGGGCCAGCATCCGTCCTGCCGGGCGCGAGCGTCGCACCGCAAACACCCAAATGCCGGCGATTAAATACACCAGACCTAACAGGCTGGGAATGTAAAAATAAGCCCAGCGTTCCGCTTGCCCAAAGGGCGCCAGAGGGATTTCTAGTTGGGTGGCCTCGCCGCCGGCCCGCTGCACTTCCACATCCACCACCCTACCGGGGGCTTGATCTGACAGCAGGTTCTTCAGTTGAGCCGCGGATTGAATTTGGACGCCGTCGACCTTTATCAGCCGGTCGCCGGGCATCAAACCCGCCTGCGTGCCCGGCCAATCCGGCTGAAGCTCGCGGTAGGCCATATCCGGGCCCAATAAACCACCCAGGAACGGTGTGGAGATCCAATCGACGGCGAAGAAAAGCCCCACCACAATGGACACCACCACCACGGCCAGGTAGCCGAGAATGGCTACCTGTGGCAGCCAGACCCGCATGGGCTGGCCTTTTACAAGCGCAAAGGGACTGACAGTTGCGGAACGGTCCATGGATTTATTATAAGCAATCTTCGCCAGAGTGATTCAATCCGCAATACAAAAACAGCGGTTCTTGCAAAACTGAAAGGTAAAGAGCGTAGAAACAATCCGAATTTGAGGTAGCTGCGGGCGCTTCACGCCCGCAGCTACCTCAAATTCGGCAATTTCCTCAACCCCAGGGAGCACAAAAGTGTATACTTATATCGAAATGCCTGCCGAAGCGCTTGCTTTCCTGCCTGGATCGGCCGCGGAACACAACCTGCCGCTGGCGCGTTTTCTCCCGCCTTTGCCTCCCGGCATGGTCACCGGCTGGCTCGAAAAGCTCCTGCCCGCGCGCGGCTGGGTGATTGACCCCTTCGGCGCCGCCCCGCAACTGCCTCTGGAAGCCGCCCGCGCCGGTTACCGCGTGCTGGTCGCCACCGCCAACCCCATTCAAAGCTTCATCCTCGAAACGCTGGCCTCCGCCCCCCGCCTGGAGGACTTCCAATCGGCCCTGGCGGTGCTGGCGGCCACCCGCCGCGGCGAAGAACGCCTGGAACGTCATATCCAGGGTTTGTATAAAACCACCTGTAAAACCTGCGGCACGCAGATCACCGCCCAGGGCTATGTCTGGAAGCGCGGCGAGCAGGCTCCGCAGACTTGCCTGTACCGCTGTCCCAATTGCAACAATGAAGGCGAGTTCCCACTGGATGCGGCCGACCTGGAAAGGCTCAACCTGCCCGGCAGCGACGCCCTGCACCGCTCCCGCGCCCTCCAGCGGGTGGCGAATGCGGATGACGAACACTACCCCGCCGTAGAAGAGGCTTTATCCGCCTACCTGCCTCGACCGCTCTACGCCCTCTCTACATTAATCAATAAACAGGAGGGCTTGAGCCTGCCCAAAGAACAGCGCCGCCTGCTGCATGCCCTACTCATCAGCGCTTGCGACTCCGCCGGGGCGCTGTGGCCCTGGCCCGGCGGGCGCGCCCGCCCCCGCCAGCTCTCCGTTCCGCCCCAATTCCGCGAGTCCAACCTCTGGCAGGCTCTGGAAGAAGCCGTTCCCGCCTGGACGGGCCAACCCGGCCCAGTACCGCTCACTCACTGGCCCGAACTACCCCCCGAGACAGGCGGCATCTGCCTGTACCCTGGGCGAGTTAAGCGCTTGCTGCCCCTGCCGACCGAAATCACCCCCGGCGCGGTGCTCACCGTGCTGCCGCGCCCCAATCAGGCCTTCTGGACGCTTTCTGCCCTGTGGTCGGGCTGGCTGTGGGGCCGCGAAGCCGCCCTGCCCCTCCACCCGCTGCTGGGCCGCCGCCGCTTCGACTGGAGCTGGCACGCCGCCGCCCTGCACAGCCCCTTCAGCGCCTTGGGCCGTGCCCTGCCCGCCAACACGCCCTTCCTGGGGCTGCTGCCCGAGCTGGCGCCTGGTTTTCTGGCGGCAGTCATCGCTGCCGCCGAAGCAGGCGGCTTCCACCTGGAAGGTCTGGCCTTGCGCAGTGACGAGGAGTTCGCCCAAACTCTGTGGAAGTGCGCCCCCGCCCGTGA
>JAFGLU010000020.1 GCA_016927865.1 Anaerolineaceae bacterium | reverse complement strand
GCCTCTATCTATATCTCGCGTTAATGTTTCGAGGTTAGTCTGCTTTTTCGGCAAACGGATCGTAGTTAGGGTTAGTCCCGGCCCACACGCAAGAAGCCTCTTCGAGCAGGCCGCATTCCGCCCCGCGCGAGCAACGGTGGGCCACAATGCGCGGCCCCGATTCGGGCATCACCTCATCCGGATAGAGCACCTCGGCTTCCAGGGCGACCTCGCCCCCGGCATGCTCGCAGTATTGAACCTTTATCTCTTGCCATACCTTTACTGCCATCTCATACCTCCTGGCGATCTCTCGTTAAGATCATTATACTCCGATTTAGAACCTTGAGTCTAGCGCTTGACCAGCTTGAGCACCGACCCGCTGGAATGGTCCAAAAGATACAACTCGCCCGCATCGTCCTGTCCAAACGAACTGATGTTCAAGCCCGTCTCGAACAGCACCTGGTTCTGCCAGCTTCCATCGGCCAGGCGCAGCAAGCCCCAAATGCGCCCGGTGCAGTAATCTCCATACAGGTATACACCCTGGAAGTCGGGCAGCGCCTCGCCGCGGTACACATACCCGCCCGTGATCGAGCAGCCCGTGGGGTGATCATATTGAGCCACCGGATCGGTCATTACCAGATCCGCCGGCGGATTGCCCTCGTGTGGGTTGGCCCCTTCGCGGTAATTCCAGCCAAAGTTGACCCCCGCGGGCGTCCCGGCGGGCAAGAAGTTCACTTCTTCCCACACATTGCGGCCCACGTCTGCCAGGTAAAGGTCTCCGGTGGCCCGATCAAAGGAGAAGCGCCAGGGGTTGCGCAGGCCGAGCGCATAGATCTCTGCCGCGCCGCCGCCGTTGGCAAATACATTCTCCGCCGGAATGGCATAAGGGTCGCCGTTGTTCACGTCAATGCGCAGCAGCTTGCCCAGCAGCACTTCCGGGTTCTGCCCATTGGTGCGAGTCTCCTCACCCGAGCCGCCGTCACCCAGGCCAAAATACAGGTAGCCATCCGGCCCAAAAGCGAGCTGCCCGGCATTGTGGTTTTCGGCGGGCTGGGCCTGCGTCAGTAAAACCTTCTCACTGTCCGCGCTCGCATTCGTGCGCTCCGGCGCAGCGGTGAAGCGCACGATGGCGGTTGTGCCGTCCTGGCGCGTGTAATTCACGTAGAAATAGCCGTTGTTGGCAAAATCGGGATGCAAAGTGATACCCAGTAAGCCTTGCTCAGTTGCCGAAGACCCCACCCGGTCGCGAATATCCAGGAACGGGGTGGGTTGCAACTGTCCATTATCCACCAGATAAATCACGCCAGGCTGATCCAGCACCAGCAAACGCCCCGAACCGTCGCCCAGGCCAATCAAATCGGTGGGTTTGGTCAGGCCGGAAAAGACCGTTTGCCAGGTGTACCCAGCCGGGTCGGGCAGCGCCGCGACGTTGTTGGCTGGGATTGCAACCGCCGGCTGGTCTGGGGCCGGGTAAGCAGATTCGGCAGGAGGCACGCCCCCCTCATCCGGCGGGGCGGGGTAGGACGGATCGGCGCCTGGCTGCGGGTCGGTGGGAGCCGGGTAGGCAGGGTCGCCAGGCCCGCTGGTAGCAGTCGGGCTCACCGGGGCTGGCGGCTGCGTGGCAACCGTGGTCGGTTCCAGGTTTGGCGTGGGGGTCCCCGTGCAAGCGGACACGGCCAGCGCAACAATCATCAATAGTCCGGCCAGTTGAATTGTGGTCGTTGTCTTCTGTTTCATTTTTCTCCTACAGGTCAATTACGATCTGTCTCGTGGAACTCCGCGTCAATCACATCGCCGCTCACCGGCGCGTCGGGATTATCCGCCAGGATATCCTTTTGGCGGGCACGCTCAAGGTTGTCGGTGTGTTCCTGCACCACGTCGGGCGGGCACAATTCCACGAACAGGTAAGTTCCCAACCAGATCACCGCTGCGTCATCGAGCGGCACAATGGGCATTAAATCGGTAGGAACCACCAGATAGACCAGCGTGCCCAGCGGCAGCAGCTTAATGAGAGGCGAGACGCGCTTATCCCCCATTAGGCGGATGATTAGACGGGCGCGGTCGCTGATCCCCTGAAAAAAGCCACCCTGATTGGTCAGGCTGCGAGAATTATCGGCCATCATTTACCTCCGATCTCCACGATTATACCAGTTTGAACAGATATTTTCACGTTCCCTTAGCGTTCTATGAAAGCATGGTATCTACTCACTGAATATAAGGGGAAGTTCCCGAATTTTAGGTAGTTGTGGGTACTTCGCACCCACAACTACCTAAAATTCGGGCCTTTTCACCTTTGCGTGAATAGCTACAAAACATGTGTTATTAAGTATACGTCTAAACCATGTTTATGGTTTCACGCGTCGCGCTGCTCAAACATCTTCTCGCGGCGGCGGCGGATGAGGGGGGCGACCAGCTTGCGCAGATAATACTTGGCATAGATGATCGACAGCGGCGACCCGCCCAACCGCCGGTGCACCTTGAGCATCTCCGGCCAACAGCGGTCGTCGGCGGCAATAGTTTTGGCGTCGCGGTGCAAGCGGAAGTTGCCCCACACCTTACCGGGCAAGTAAACCAGCGGAGCCTCGGCTGCCAGCCGCACCCACAGGTCATAATCCATAGCAAAGTAGAAGTTGGGGTCCAGCGGCCCCACCTTGCGCCAGAGGTCGGCCCGAAAAAAGGATGCCTGCTGCGGCACGTGGACGTAGCCCTGGCGAAGGCGGTGGTAATCGGTTTGGGCGGCGGGGAAGCGTCCAATCACGCGCCCGTTTTCATCGATATAGTTGGCATCGCCGTAGACCATCGCGGCTTGAGGATGAGCTTGCAAAGCAGCCACGGCCTCGCGCACGGCTCCCGGTTCAAGGGTGTCGTCCGAATTGATCCAGGCCAGCACGTCACCCGTGGCGCGGGCAAAGCCTTTGTTCAACGCGTCGGTCTGACCGCGGTCTTTCTCTGAGACCCACCACGCCAGCCGGTCGGCATAACGCTGGATAATGTCTGCGCTGCTGTCATTTGAGCCACCGTCCACGACAATGTACTCGAGATCGGGGTAATCTTGCTCCAGCACCGAACGGAGTGTGGTTTCGAGGTAACGAGCCTGGTTGTACGAAGGGGTGATCACGGAAACGCGCATAGGCAACCTCACGGATTGGCGGTAATCGAATCAACGCCGTAAAACTCAGCCACGCAGCGATTGACCCAGAAGGATGAATTGGGACCCATGTCAAAATGCCCTTGGGCCACGTCGATCTCGCGCACGAACAGATCGCGCTCCCCAGCCTCAATCTGCACGTGGATCTCCGCGGTGCGGGCATCCCAACGCACGGAGCGGATTTGCAGCTCGTGGGCCTCGGCTTGTAAAGCTGGCAGCCCGCGCAGCGGGTACAGGCAGGCCAGGGCCAGTCCGGCTGCCGCCAGCCAGGGCATGGCCCTCCAGCGCAGGCTTGCCAGAGCCGCCGAAGCAAAGAAGAACGCCGCGCCCCAACCTGCCAGAAAGGCAAATCGACCCACCATCATGGCCCGCCCGGCAGGATACTGCCCACCGGCATACACGCTGGGCGCGATGGCGCAGCACAGGAATGCGAACCCTGCCAGAGCCGCCACCGCCGCATATAAAAACGCTTTTCCCGCTCCCAAGGCAGCACGCTCACGCCACACCGCCAGGTAAGCCAACGCGCCTATCCCTGCCGCGAAGGCTGCCAGCGGAACCGGCTGTCCGCGGAAGGAGAAGAAGGTGAAGTCGAAGGCGTAGCGCAGAGTGATCAGAACTAAATCCACCGGCCCGGGCGCTGGGGCGATGGCTGCCATGCGCCACTCGTTGGAAGGCGAGCCCATCATGACAATCATCGCCAGCAGCGAGCCCACCAGCGGGGCCGCGGTAAAGCGCAGCACGCGGAAACGGTCAGCGGAAGAAAACAGAAACCCTAGCAGCGCAGCCAGGATCATCAACCCAGCTTGAGCCGCCGCGAAGGTTTCTGAAAGCCCCGCCGCCAGAAAAGCAAACAGCCCCAAGCCCACATGCCAGCCAATCTTGGGGCTGCGCCGGGGCGCAGCCAGCGCGCGAGTGATCCACCCGGCGGCAAACAACAGCAGCGCCAGCGGCAGGGTGTAGTGCAGGGTGCCCATGCGCCAATAGAGCGACTGCAAGCGGTCCACCGCCATCAGCATAGTGAAGTACACCATCAGCAGCGCCGTCAGCCCAATCCAAACCGAACGAAGGGTTACGCGCGCCAGCCGGGCCACCCCAGAAAGCGTGTAGGCCCAACCTGCCACCAGCAATAGCAAGATGAGCGCGGGAAGCCAGCGGATGGCCCCCTCGCCAAAGCGCTCACTGATCCACACAGGGATCAGGGTCGAGAAGCGGCTGCCCGATTCGACGTACCAGTTGGCGATTCCACCAACCAGGCCGAACTCGCGCAGCGTGCCGCTGTAGCAATAATCATCGGCCCAGTAACGGGCGAAGGTGCCCGCCCAGGCATACATGCTCAGCATGAAGGTGATGACAGCGCTGCCCGCCAGGGCCAGGAATGAGAAGAACTTCGATTTAACCATAGCCCGCCTGCGTGAAACAAACGACATAATACACGATTCCCCCGGCCAGGTGGGCCAGGTAAGCCGCCCACACTCCGGCGCGGGCTTTCCAATCCGCCGGAAGCGCGTGGGCAAAGTGGCGAATAGAGGCGGCGAAGAGCAAGAACAAGGTGATCTGCGCGCTCCAGCGGAAGTTGGCGTGCATTTCACGCGCCCCGCTTTCCGCCAGCAGATAAGTCTGCGCCGCGCCGCCCAAAAAGGCAATCCAGGCCAGTTGCAGGACGGGCGATTGGATTACGCGGCGAAAATCCACGACCAGCAGAGTCAGTGGAAACAGTGCCGACAGCAGGAACTTCCACAGCAGAAGGTCTGAAAAAGCGCTTTCCACCTTGAAGGGAGCAAAGGCAATACCGGAGGAATCCACTTCGGGAACACTGTACATAACCAATGCCTGTAAGGCTAACACGATCACACCCGGGATTATGGCACCCCCAAGCAACATACGCCAATTTACGGAAATCTTCCATAACTTGCGCAGGGCTGCCAGGCAGGCCAGGGCCGGAAGAATGCTCATCACATAGTTTTGCTTGGCCAATGCAGAAACAATGATTGCCAGAGCACAGAGCGACACCCAGCCCCAGGCACTCTTTTGCTCTTCAAAAGCGCGCAACACCAGAATAAAGCTTAACAAGGCCAACGGTCGCGACAAATGCACGGTGGGGTTGTGATAACTGGCAAGACCAATATAGCCGTAATAAAAGGCACCATCCAACGGGGCCAGAATCATCACCGGCGCGACCAGGGTGAGGGTGATCGACCAGAACACGCGCCAAAGCTCGCCCAGTCGCCCAGAAAGTTTGCCCAACCAGAAGTAAAAAATTAGCGCAACGGCAGCTTGGGCTGCAACCAGCACAATGATCATACTTTCCCACAACCCAATGCGGTTACGAGAAATCCAATAGACAAACCCAACGCACAATTGCAGAAAGGGATGGCTCAAAATGTGGGGGGGAACTGCACCACGATGCAACAATTGCATCGTGAACTCAATATGTGCGCCGTAATCGGTATCTGCGGGGGGCACCAGGATGCGCCGGTAATAGATGGGCGCGCTGACGGCCACAACCAGCACGAGCAAAATCGCCAGCGCGGTCCAATTTTGGGACGCAAAAAAGACTTTGAAAGACCAGCTATTGGCTTTCATCCCCTAAGGCTCCAACGGCTTGAGCGGATTGCGCAAATCGTACAGCAATACGCGCTCCGACTGCATTACCAACGGGAAATATTCGCCGAGAATCTTACTCAGATACGGCTGGCGCTCCAACTCATCCATCTTGGTCACCAGGAAGTAATCCATGCCCTCAGTCTGCCCGCGGAACACGGCAATGTTCTCGCCGCTCAGGTCTACCTCTCTGCCGCCCTGCGACATCATGGCGAAATCATCGGCGTAGAGATAGGCTTTGGCATAGCGCCAGCCATAATAATGCAGGCGGGTGTTGTAATCCTCGGTCAGGGCGATGATGTTGCCGTCGGTGGGCAGGGCGCGGCCCAACTCCAGCCAGAAGGCCGGTTCGGCGCGATAATCCTGGGCAGTGAGCGGCTTGCGGGCGATAAAGGCCGTATCCGCCAGCCCCAACAGCAGCACGCCCGCCGCCAGCAGCCGCCAGAAGACACCCTGCCGCCGGAGCACGCCAAAGATCGCCGCACCCAGGGGCGCGACACCCAACGCCACGGCTGCCACCAGCGGAAGGTTGTAATAACTGTGCGAGCGAATCAGAGAAGGCACCGTGGCGCCTTCAATCACGTAGCCCACCCACAAACCCAGGGCCAGCCAACGCCCCGGTTTGGGCAGCAGCACACCCAGCAGCCCGGCATATAGGAACACCGGGTTCAACGCGCCGGTGAGTTTGTGCAGCCAGGCCAGGTAGAAGGTGGGGTCTTTGAGCATGTGCAGGTAAGGCAAACTCCAGGTTTGCAGGTAGCCCGCTCCCCCTCCGCCCGGCGCAAGGATGACGTAGTAAATGGAAGGCACGATTATCGCCAGGGCCAGCGCAGCCCAAAATGGCTTTTGCGCCAGCAGGCGGCGCAGTCCGAATGTGGCGAGCAGCAGCAATCCCAGGCCCGGAATCAGGGTGAAGACGGCATAGACTTTGATCAGAATGGCTACTCCGGCAAACAGCCCCGCTGCCACGGCCCAGGACCACCCTTCACCGCGCTCGGTCCAGCGGTAAGCCGCCCACAGCGCCAACAGAATGAACAGGATCATGAGCGGCTCGGGCAAAAAGGCCCGGCTGTGCTGCACGCCAAACGGCAGGAACAGGTAGTAGGCCAGCCCAAGCAGAGCTCCGCTGCCAGTCAGGCGGCGCATCAGGTCGAACAGCGCCAGCCCACCGCCCAACCAAAACAAAATGCTATACAGGCGAGGTACGACCAGATCAACTTTTCCTGTCAGCAGGTAGGTATAACCCACCAGATGCTCAAAGATATTCGGCTCGAGAACCTGATAAGTGGAGCCCAGGTAGTTAGCCAGCGCGCGCACTTCGGGGTCGGCATCGGGCAGAGCGCGGTAGTACACGGCGCGGGCAATATTGGCCGAGCGCAACTGCCGCCAGGCGTGCAGATCCAGCGGGGGGTTATCCAGGGCCACCAGGCGCAGCCCCAGCCCACCCAGCAACAACAGTGCCGCCAGACCCCATTGCCAGAAGCTGCTCAGATTTCCCAATCGTGATCCGGTCGAAGTCATAGCCATCTTTACCGATTGTACCCCACGTCGCAAAGATATATGGACGTGCCGCCGATGCGCGTCAGGTGCTGCGCCCCGGCAAAGTCAAACGTTACGCCTTCCAGGCGGCGGTCTTCCGCCGCGCTTTGCAGGGTTTGTCCCACGCTTTCGTCGACCAGGATGTAAACTCGCTCCAGCGTGCGTTCGCCCAACTGCTGCACATAATAGCGGTCATCGGTACCGTACAGGCGCAGGTAGTACCACAGAGCTGGACCGTCATCGGAGGTGATGATGACCCCGTCGCCGGGTTTGAGCAGCGGTTGGAGGTAAAGCGCGATATTTTCCACGTTGCCCGGCCCGGGCGCCAGCGAAGGGAAGTAACGCAGGGTGCGCTGATAGGAAAATACTGCCAGCCCCACCAGGGCCAGGGCCAGCAGCCCGCTGCGCCAGCGAGCCGGCACGCGCAGCAGGCGCAGACCTTCTACCAGCCCTGCCGCCGACCAGACCAACCAGAAGGGAATCAGGAAGGTCCACAGGCGGGCATTAGGATCGGGGCGCTGGACGAGCAGCACCAGCGCGAGCCAGACCAGTGAGGTTAGTTGCGCCGGAATGCGCACGCGGGAAATTTTACGGTGTAGAGCCAACCCGACGGCAAAGCCCAGCGCCAGAAAGACCTCCAGCCAGAGCGGCAGGTCTTTGTTCCACTCATACCACGCCCCACCCAGGCGGTCGCCCAGCCGCAGGAAGAATGCACTTGCATCCAGACGCTGGACGTAAGGGTTAGCAATCAACGCGTCCAGCCCGCTGCCCATGACCACCGGCAGGTAACACACCCCGGCCAGAAGCACGGTCAGGGCAGCAAAAGCCCCTGCATACGCCAGCAAGTTCCAGCGCCCGCCATAGGCCGGGGCGCCTTCTGCCAGCGCGGACACGGCCAGCCAGGCGAGGGTCATGCCAAAGGGGTATAAAAACACCGGCAGGGTGAAAAAGCCCAACGCTCCCAGGCCAGCAAACAGCAGCCAACCGGCCCGGTTCTTGTGCTCGCGCAGGTAAAGCGCCAATCCAAACAGCAGAACGCTGAAAAGGGCCATGGGGACATAGCCGCGAGCGTTGGTGTTGTAGTCGATCCAGGTGGGCAGTGCCGCCAGCAGCCCCGCCGCCAGCAGCCCGGTCGAGCGGCTGTACAGGCGCTTACCCAGCCAGTAGACCGCCGGGACGCACAGCACGCCGGTGACCAGGGCGGGCAGGCGCACCGCCCAGGGTGCCATGCCAAAAATGCCCGTGGAGAGCTTGACCAGCATCGTGTGGAAGATGTGGTTGTTGGGCAGATGGTAGTCGGAGAACAGATCCCACCACGGGCGGGCGGCAAAGGCAATGTAGGTATAGGTCTCGTCATGGACCATGGGGTCGCTGGTGAACAGCAGCCGCGCCAGCACCGCTCCAACGGTGACCAACAACAGCCCCAGCAGATAGGGCCATTCGCCGGGGCGCGGGTGAAAAATACCCACCAATTCGCGCACCTCAGCGGGCAGACCGCGCAGGGCCGGACCGATTTTGCTGAGGAAAGGCTGGGTTTTGCGGTGAAAGGCCAGCAGGCCCGCCGCAGCCAGCACCAACAGCGCCCCGCCCATACGCAAGGGCAGGCGCAACTCATCCATCGCGAAAGGCGTGAGGATTTTGAAGTTACCGTCCGGCGAAAGACCATTGACCAGGGCTTTGACACGCTCGAAGGGCAGCCACCCGCCCGCCGAGAGCAGCACGCCGCCCAACAGGCACAACACCATCACCGCCAGCCACCATCCCACACCCGCGCGCTTCATCCGTCTCACAGGCGCAAATTCTTGCGCCGCCTCTCCAAATAGGCTTTCTTCAAGCGCTCCACATCGAACACCAGGCTTACGGCAGCGTAAAGAATCCGGCGAATATCCTTGAGGGCGGGCAAGGGGTGCGCCGCCAGGCTCTTGAAGTATTCGCCCAGGGCAGCCTTGGGCAGACCGCCGTCCAGCAGGTAAAAGGCCGCCAGACGGTGCGCTCCGGCCTGAATGCGCCGTGTTTCGCGCCGGTAAACTTCGGTCAGCCCCGGCTCGGATTGCATCCAATCCACCAGACGGAAGACCTCCTGGGCAAAGCGCGGAGCCTGGGCCACGTTCTTGGCCGCGGCATGATAGCGCGCCGCCGACCAGCGCCGGGGTAGATAGACCATCTCGCCGTGTTGAGCCATGCGCAGCCACAGGCGATGGTCGAGCAGCAGGTGATAGGACGTATCCAGGAAGCCAGCCTGCTCCAGCACCGAGCGGCGCATGAACACGCTGGGCTGGCCGATGATTTCAAAGCGCATCAACTCTTCCAGCCCCCACATACCGTAGCGCATCAGGTTGATGGGCTGCCCGGCGCCATCTACCGCCAGCACATCCCCAAAGACCATCCCGGCGCGGGGGTTGGCCTCCAGGGCGCGCACAGCCTCGGCAATTGCGCCGGGCAGGTAGTAGTCGTCGGAATTGATCCAGGCCACGATTTCGCCGGTAGCGCGGGCGAAGCCTTTGTTGATGGCATCGCCCTGGCCGTTGTCTTTCTCCGAAACCCAGCCCGCCAACTGCCCGGCGTAGCGCTGGATGATCTCCAGGCTGCCGTCGGTCGAGCCGCCATCCATCACCCAATATTCCAAATCGGGATACTCCTGCTCGAGCACCGATTTTAGCGTCTGCTCGAGGTAAGCAACCTGCTGGTAAGACGGGGTGATGATGGATACACGTGGAGTCATGGCTTAGAACAGGCTGTTATAGTCCACCTTGGGGAAGATGGCCAGTTTGCCGCCCACGGTGGCATCCAGCACGCGCCGCCCGGCAGACTCGTAGGCTTTTTTGGCCAGGCGGTAGCCGCGCTCGGAGGTTTCCAAGTCGGGCAACTGCCAGCGGAAACCCTGGCCAAAATAGGCCCCGGAGAAGTGATTGGGGTCGTCGCCGATGGAGGTGATGGTGGTATTGGGCTTGCCCTGGGTGACAAAATTATGGTCCACCCCGATCAACACCACCTCCTGAAAACCCATATAGTAAGCCGCCTGCAAGGCCACGTTGGTCACCGTAGCCCCTTCCCAAAGCCGGGCCGTCAGGTCGGTGGAAAAGCGCGGGCCGGTGTAGGTGGTCCACAAAAAGTGCAGGTTTTCAGCCGGTTGCAGCCATTTGCGCGCCCGCCAGGAGAAGAAGCGCGGCATGTTCAGCGTTTGCAGTTCGGCGGCACTTTGCTCGATGACCAAATCGTTGATCGACACCAGGTAAGTGGTCTGGAAGCCAATCTCAGGGAACATCAAGAAGATGCGATTCAAGCCGATGGTGAACTCACCCTTCAGTTTGCTCATGTCGGTGTTGCGCAAGCTGGGGCCATTTCCGATCAAAAAGCAGCGCTCCTCGCGGTGAATGTCCTTCAGGGCGCGAATGCGGCGGATGGACTCCTGCCGCCAGGGGTGCAGGGCAGCGGCGGGCCACTGTTTGGCGCGGTCGACAGCGTCCAGCGTCTCACCGATGGCACGTTTGACCGGCGTGGGGAGGGCCTTTTTTAAGGCGTCGGTGGCGCTCATTCGGTGCTCAAGCGGGCGGTCGCGCCGCCATCCACCACCAGGGCCTGCCCGGTCATGAACGAGGATTGGTGGTTATCGGCCAGGAAGTAGATAGCGCGGGCGATTTCTTCGGGCTGGCCCACGCGGCCGTTGACTGTCTTGCGGGCCAGGTTTTCCAACCGGTCCAGCACATCCCCGCCCGTCAGGCTGCCGCGCTCCATACTGGCGCGCAGCATGGGTGTATCCACCGCGCCGGGCAGCACCGCATTGACGCGGATGTTGTCGGCGGCAAACTCAATGGCTGCCGCGCGGGTGAGGGCCAGCAGGCCGCCCTTGCTGGCGGCATAGGAAGAAATGTTGGCCGAGGTGGCGATGGCATGCACCGAAGAGGTGTTGACAATAGCCCCGCCGCCGCCTGCTTTGAGCAGGGGGTAGGCCAGCTTGATGCCCAAAAAGACCGAGCGCAGGTTGGAAGCCATAACCGCGTCCCACTCTTCGGGGGTAGTTTCGATGAGCGGTTTGGCGATTTGAATGGCGGCGTTGTTGATTAATGCATCGAGGGTGTGCGTAAATTGCCCGGCTTGCTGGTAGATACGCTCCAACTCTTCCGGCTGTGAAATATCGGCCACAATATACAGGCCGTTGGCCGGGAAAGGCTCGCCAAACTCGCGCCGATCCACGCCGATGACGCGCCAGCCCGCTTCGGCAAAAACTTTGACCGTGGCACGGCCAATGCCGCCGCCCGCGCCGGTGATTAACATAGTTCGAGATTCTTGTGTCATGTTTGTGTACTCCAATCGAAGTGAGAATAGAAATTGCGACCTTCTCTCTACAAATAATTGAGCCGATGCTGCGTAGGTTGGGTTGAGCGGGTGAATATAAGTCGAAATTCTCTAACCTGTGAAGCGAAACCCAACATTCCAAATTTTTTGTGCCTAGACGGTAGGGGCTGGGTTTCCCAGCCCGGTTCGTGCCCCGCCAGCATCGGGTCGGGAGACCCGACCCCTACAAAATATTAGCCTTGAAAAATACTCAAACCATTAACATCCATGCCCAACCCATCCAGCAGGTTGCGAATGGTATTCCAATGCACCCGCTCCCAGGCCGCCGGGCTGGAGTTGGTGTTGTGCGCCGCCAGCATAACCTGGTCCATGCCGCGCAGGGGCGACTCGGCAGGCAGCGGCTCCACCTCGAATACATCCAGGGCTGCCCCGGCAATCCGGCCCTGCTGTAATGCTTCCACCAGGGCTTTTTCATCCACCAACGGTCCGCGGGCAGTGTTGATGAGCACGGCGCCGGGCTTCATCATCGCCAGAGTCTCGGCGTTGATGATGTGGAAGCTGGTCGGGTTCAGGTCGCAGTTGACCGAGACAAAATCGGCCCGCGAGAGCAAATCGGGCAGCGAGGTCATTTCCACGCCAAACTCGGCGATGAACTCGGGCGGCATGGGGATAATATCATTGCCCAACAGCTTCATGCCAAAAGCGCGCGCCCGGCGCATGACCGCCTTGCCAATATTGCCCACGCCGATCACGCCCAAGGTACACTCGCTGAGCGAACGCCCGGGCAGCTTTTCCCACACGCCCGCCTTCACGGCGCGGTCCATCCACGGCTGGCGGCGGGCAAAGGCCAGAATATAGCCCAACACGCTGTCTGAAACCGGCAGGGTGAAGGCATTGGGGGTGTTGCGCACCTGGATGCCTAATTGATTGGCCGAAACCTTGTCAATCGAATCGATGCCCGTGCCCCATTTGGAGATCACTTTCAGGCGCGGCAGGCAGGCTTGCAGCACGCGCAGGGTGTAGCGGTCGTCGCCGCACAAGGCCCCGTCAAACTGCCCGGCGTAGGCCAGCAGTTCTTCTTCGGACATGCGCTCGTGCACCTCGGGAACAATCACCTCCAGGCCGTAATGCTCGAAGACCGGGCGAAAGCGCTCGACGTAGGGAATCATGTAAGGAGCAGAAAGTAAAACGGTAGGCATGCAATCCTCCGGGCGCAGTTACGCCCCGCGTTGTTTGAGCAGCAAATCGACAATCTGAAAGGTTAATTCCTCGTCAATGTCCCAGGCCTCGGCGGCGCTGACCTCGAACATATAGGGGCGCTCGCCCAGGCGGTTGCGACGCTGTTCCAGCGTTTGGCGCGTGAACAGGTACACGCAGGAATTTTCCATGTAGGTGGGCGGCAGGTCCTGAGTGCGCAGCAAAATGGCCGGGTTGTGATTGATGGGTCGGGCCAATTGATCCCACAGGCGGGTTTGCAGGCGCGTCACGCCAAACAGCGAGTCATAGGCCGGGTAATTGTCGCGCAAAGCCTTGATCGCCGCCGAAAGCGTTTCGGCGCGCAGCAGCGGGTTGGTCGAGTGAGTTTGCAAATACAGGTCGGCCGGCTCCAGGGCGGTGTCATGTAGAAGAATCTCGTTCATCGGGATAGTCCCAGCGCGCAAATGCTCGGGGCGCTCCTGCGTGCCCACCTGGGGGTAATTCTTCGCCAGTCCTTCCAGGATCACGGGGCTGTCGGTGTCCACCACGATCTTGGACACTTCCGGAACGTCCAGCAGCGTCTCAACGATGTGCGCGTAGAGCGGCTTACCGTTGAGCAGGCGGTAGTTCTTACCCGGCACCCGCTCGGAGTGGTGGCGCATGGGGACCAGCGCGACAATTTTTTGCAGTTGTTTCATACTTCAGCCCTCAATCAAAAAGGGGGTCTCGTTCAAAATGCCGTCCACAATCACCCGCAGAGTTTCAGAATTGCGCTGGTCGAAAGCGGTGTAGGGCAAGTCTTTCAGCTTTACGTAGCCTTGCCAGACGCCGTCCTCTTCCAGGAAAGCGCTGAACGGCAGCGAGGTTTTGTACAGTTGGTAATAGAGGAAGCGGCGGGCGTTACGCCGAAATTCCGCCGGGACCTCAATCGCTTCGGCTTCCAGAAATTGCTTGGCCTGAACGCGATGGCCCTCGGGCGTCTCGGGGAAGAACACTGTGGGCAGTTGGGTGAAGCGGGCCTTGCCCGCACACAACACCGCCGCGCCCATCAGCGAGGCTTCCAGGCCAATGGTGGAATTATAGACCATAACGAACTTAGACCGCTGGATTAACTCGTAGGAGCTGAGATACTCGCCCGAATCCACAAAGACCACGTTGGGCAGGGTTGAAACCTGACGGCTAGCGGCCCAATCGGCTACGGTTTCGCGACTGGATTTGCCCGGGCGCGATTCGTCGGGGTGCGCCCGGATGACAAAGAGCGTCTCGGGGTGGGCTCGGGCCGTCTCCAGCACCTGCTCCAGCCAGGCAAACATATGGGGGAAGACCACGTTGGAATGGGGTTGGCTGGTGTCGAAAATTACATTTGTAAAAACAGGCACAATCTGGCGGAAGTGCGCGGCTTTCTCCAAAAAGGACGGCTCTAGCCCGCGCATCTGCGGCCAGAAGCGCACTCCAGCCATGCTGAAGTTACCTTGCATGCGCTGTTCCAGGTAACCGTCCAGGCGGGCATTCTGCTCGTCGTTCAATTCAAATGACTCGGGGATATCAATGGGGTAGGCTGTGGCCTCGCCGGGGGTGAAGTAGGCGGTGAAGGGTTGCAAGCCCACCTCGTGGGTGATGACGCGCAGTCCGCGGCGCAGGGCCAGCCAGCGGGCGGTGGCCTCGGGGTAAAACTGCCCGTTGAATATCACCGCCGCCTGGGGGTTGCTTTGCTCCACCAAGGCCTCGAACTCTTCCGCCACCCGCGCCGCCGAGAGGATGTACTGGCGTAGAAAGAAGCGGGTGGGTTCGTCATCCGCCAGGGTGTGGCGGCGTAAGGCCCAACGCAGCGCGGGCAGGCACAGCCGCCCCAAGGGCATATCCTGCCAGGTGAAATCCATCAGGGCGGACAAATCCAAATTGTTCAGAGCAGATTCCAGGCGCGGGTTGAGCTTTGAGATGAACCAGCGCGTATCTGCGTTGCGGTACACCACCCGCGATTGGGCAATGCAGCCCTCGCAAGGAGGCAAAACCGCCGGGTTGTCTCGGTCGGTGCCCAGCACGCAGCGCGACAACCCGCCCTGACAGGCCAGGTGCACGGTGGGCACGCCCGCCAATTGCACTGCCCAACTGGCCAGCAACTGATAAGCAGCGTTGAGGCTCATCCCCAACAGGCGAGTGGAGGCATTGAAGAACAGCACCGGCCGGGCACCTGCTTGCAGCGGAGCGTGGCGGGCCACTTGCGCGCCCAAGGCGACAATGCGCGAATTGCTCTGGCTGTGAATCCAGCGACGTTTAAAGCCCCGCCTGGCGCGGGTCAGCAAATCATCGGCCATTACTGGTAGCGGCGCAGCTTCTTGAGCGAGGAAAGCTCGGACTCATACACGCGCTTTTCACCGTCGCCCAACGAGGCTTCGGTGGTGCGAATGTACTTAACCAGCCGCTCGAAACCCTGCGGTTCTACCGAGGCAGCCTGGTCGGAACCCCACATGGCCCGGTCGAGGGTGATATGCCGTTCGATCAGGCACGCGCCCATGGCCACCGCCACCACCGAAGGAATCAAGCCCACCTCGTGCCCTGAGTAGCCAACCGGCACGGGGAACTCGTCGCGCAGCTTCTGAATGACCTTGAGATTCAACTCGTGCGGGTCGCAGGGGTAGGTGCTGGTGGCGTGGGTAAGGATCAGGTTGTCGGTTCCCGTCGCCTTCACCCCTTCGCGGATCTGTTCCATGGTGGACATACCCGTGGAGAGGATGATGGGGCGCCCCGAAGCACGCAGCTTCTTGAGCAGGTTGGTGTCAGTCAGGGCGGCCGAAGGCACTTTGTAGGCCAACGGGTTGAACTGCTCGAGGAAATCTACCGAGGGCTCATCCCACACCGAGGCGAACCAGTCTATGCCCAACTCTTTGCAGTAGCGGTCGATCTCGGCGTACTCTTCCTGGCCAAATTCCATCTTGCGGCGGTACTCGATGTAGCTGATATAGCCCCAGGGGGTCTCGCGCATGATGTCCCATTGGTCGCGGGGCACGCAGATTTCGGGGGTGCGCTTCTGGAACTTGACCGAATCGAGGCCATTGCGGTGCGATTCAAAGATCATCTTCTTGGCGATGTTCAGGTCACCGTTATGGTTGATGCCGATTTCGGCGGTGATATAGGTGGGGTAGCCGTCACCCACAAATCGATTTCCAATCTTGACTGCTCGAGGCATTTTTTACTCCTGTTTGATAACCCTGAGGGTTGTGTGGTCTAAACCCTAAGGGTCTTTAAGACCCTTAGGGTTTTAAATTTGCGTTAGTCAAATCGCGCCAACAACAAGTCGCACAGTTCGCGCACCGCGCCGTGACCACCGTTGCGGCTGAGGATAATATCGGCCTGGCGGCGGGCAAATGGCTGCGCGTCGGCGACCGCCAGCGCACAGGCCACCTGCGAGAAGCAGGGCACATCGTTGGTATCGTTGCCCAAGTAAATGGTATTTTCCGCGCTCACGCCCAGGTCCGCCATGATCCCCGGCAAAGCACCAGCTTTGTCTTCGATGCCTTGGTAGGCTTGAATTTTCATCTTGCGGCAGCGTGCCGAAACCACCGGGTTGATCTCGGTAGACAGCACGATTACCTGTACGCCCTTGTTGCGTAAATAACGGATGCCCAGGCTATCGCTGCGGTTAGCAGCCACCATCTCGCTGCCGTTTTCGCTCACCCACACGCGGTTATCGGTGAGCACGCCGTCAAAATCGAGCACTACCAAATCCACTTTGGGGGGCAGCGGGCGACGGCGATTGCGCGGATAGACGATCTCCAGGTCGCTGTACCACACCAGCCACTCCGAGCGGGCCCAATCTTTGGGCGTGTCGATATCCACCGTGTAGGGCGGGTCGATGTAAACGGGCAAAATCACCTTACCGCTCATCGTGCCGCTCAAAATGGCTGCCGGGCGAATAGCATCGATGTGCCCGGTCTGCCAGTAGACAGGCGGCAGAGCCTGGCGGGGAGCGTTGTAGGGTTCTGCGATGCCTTCCACATCCAGCAGGTTGCGCATGACTCCGCTTTGCGGGTCGATGCGCCACATCTTGTGCGGGTTTTGCCCGGCGGGCACCACCCCGCGCACCGAATCGGCTTCCGGATTCACCAGCAGGGTGCGCACGGCCTCGTCCACCAGGTTGGGCGGGCGCACCGGGGAAGTGGGGCGCAACTGCACCACCACATCTGGGCGGTAATTCTCATGCTCAGCCAGCCATTCCAGCGCGTGCTGGAAGACCGGCAGGTCGGTAGTGCGATCCTGGGCAAACTCCGCCGGGCGCAGGAAGGGCGTCTCGGCGCCATATTCGCGCGCAACGGCGGCGATCTCTTCGTCATCGGTCGAGACGATCACCCGCGTAACGGTTTCGGCCGAGAGGCCCGCCTCGATGCTGTAGGCAATCAAAGGGTGACCAGCAAAGTTCTTGATATTCTTACGCGGAATGCCCTTGGAACCGCCCCGCGCCGGGATGATCGCCAGCACTTCGGGCTTTACCATACCGTCCACCCCCCGTCGACAATCACATTGCCGCCGGTCATATAGGAGGAGGCATCGGAAGCCAGGAAGAGCAACGCCCCGTTCATCTCGTCACGCTCGGCCATGCGTCCCATGATGGTTCGGTAGGCGTAGTTGCGGGTGAAGGTCTCGTCGTGGTTGTTATACACGCCGCCAGGGGTGAGGCAGTTGGCGCGGATTTTAGTCTCGGCGTAGTACGAGGCAATGTACTTGGTCAAACCCAGTACACCGGCCTTGGTTGTCGTATAAAAAGCAGGTTTGAACTGCTTGGGCTGGCCCGGTTTCTCGTAGATGCGTTGATCGGGAGGCACCAGACCGTAGGTTGAGCAGATATTGATGATCGAACCGCTGCCCTGCGCTACCATCTGGCGGGCCGCCGCCTGGCAGCACAGGAATACACCGGTCAGATTCACTTCCATGGTCTGCTTCCACATTTCTAAGGGGTAATCCTCGAAAGTGTTGCGGTGCTGTCCAGCCTGAGAGGCATCGAACTTGGGGTCCATGGCCGCGCTGTTGACAATCACGTCCAGGCGACCAAAGTCCTCCACGCAAGCATCCACCATCGCCTGCACCGAGTCCGGCTGCGTCACATCCACAGCGGCGTGGATAACGTTCAAGCCTTCCTTGCGCAGCTCTTCCGCCGTGGCCAGGGCGGCCTCGGCGTTCAAGTCCGCCAGTACCACGCCCGCCCCGGCTTGCGCCAGGGTGCGGCAGAATTCCTTCCCCAGCAGACCCGCCCCGCCGGTCACCACCGCGCCCCGGCCGTTCAAGCTAAATTTTTCGAGTACGTCGCTCATGCAAACACTCCTCTCTCAAGCGAGAGATTAATCACCGTTGTAAATCACGCCATACAGGGCGGTCAGTCGACGCTCCTGATCTGAGTTGCACATATTAAAGGGCGCAGTCATATCCGGAGGGCATGAATTCACCGAGAAATACGGGCCGCAAGCGTCATAACAGGAGGCTGCCAGGCAGGGGTTTCCATCCGCAGGGCTGATGCGACATTCATATTCACAGGTGACGTTTTTCCCGCGGTCGTCGCAATTATTCGATACGTTCCAGGCCACCGGCAGCAGGGTGGGCCTGATGGCAATCATGATGGTCGAGGAATACAACTCGGCCTTCGTCTCGATGTCATAAAAGACAATCTTGATGTCCTTAGAGAAAGTCGGGCGATTATATCCCCGGGCAAACAATCGGTCCGGATAAGCGGGGTCAAAGTAACCGATGTAATCGTAGTTATCTACTTTGATATCGTAATTTTTATACACCCCCGGAAGTTTAAGCACCAGCAAGTAACTGCCGGGTTCCTCGGAATAGGAAATCACTTCGGACTGGTCAAACGCTACCACCGGGGTGGGCGTATTGGAAGGCGTTGGGGTTAAGCTGGGCAGCGGGCTAGGGCTCGGGCTGGGCGTCAACGTTTCGGTAGGCGTCAGCGTGGGCGTATCACTCGGCTCAGGTGTCTCCGTAGGCGGGACCGGGCTGGCAGTTTGTGTCGGCTCGGGGGTAGCGGCGGGCGCGCATGCCGCGGCAAAAATCACAATCATCAACAAGATGGAAACAAAAACAAAACTTTTTTTCATCATTTACCTCACCAGGGGCCGGCTTCGGGCGCCGGACAACCCTTGATTATAACAAAGTAATTGAACAGACTATGGAGTCACATCCAGCGGAGCCGTGGTCTCGTCTGGAGCGGTGCGGTAAGCCTCCAGCACGTCCCAGCGCACATTGGGCGAGTCTTTGAGAAAATACATGGCGTGTTTATTAACCGTGACCTTCTCATAGTTGTCGAGATAAGGCAGAAACTCCTCATCAGTGTAGCGTTTAAGTTCCACCAGCACATCGGGTTGATAACGCCCAATGGAAATAGAATAATCGTATTTGTAATGCCCCGGCTGGAGGAAGGTCAGCGAATCGAGGTCGGCAGGAATTTTCACATCCTGGCGGGCAATTTCGTAATCGGCCTTGCCCATCATGTCATAAGAGAAGCGCTCGGAGAAATAGGCTACATTGCCCGCCGCGCCCACCAGGATTTTGGCCTCCGGCGTGGTCAAGCTCTTGATCAGCAGCCCATCCACCGCGTAGCGTTGGCTTCCGGGCGAGAAGACGGTCGGCTGCAGCAGCAGCCAGTATTTGAGCGAGTTGCCATCCAACAGGGTATTAAAGTTGACCAGGCTGAGGAAGACAAACCCCGCCAGGCAGAAATTGACCACCGGCGTCACCCAGCCACGCACCTTCCCGGTAAACTCCTTCAATCCGTGGTCCTTGAGCAGGTCGAAGAGGTAAACCGAGGTCATTGAGAACAAAATCATAAAGAAAGGCATGCCCAGCGCGATGAAGCGGTTGGCACCGCCGCGATGCTCCCAGGCGTCTCCACCAACATACACACTGTAAGCGCACTGACCCAGGAACAGCAGCATGGTCAGCAGCGTGTACCGGTTGCGCTTGAAAGCAAACACCAGGAATGGCAGCGCCACAAACACCGGCCCCAAGTTCCAGGCGAATTTGGCAAACACGTACAGCCCGCGCTTAATGCGCAGGAAAGTGTCCATGCCGGTCATCTTCAAATAATAGGTGTTGGGCAAGGGATCACCGTAATACCACAGGCGCAGCAGCGTCTGCCCGCCAAGGAAAACTACCAGCCCAAGCGCGCCCCACAGCAAATGCTTGCGCCGGTTAGCTTTGTCAAACCAGAACAGGAAAGCCCACAAGATGAGGTAGGGAACAGCCATGTCCAGGCGCACCAGGATTCCAACACCAAGAACGAGGTAAGGGCCGATGCTAAAAGGTTTCCCTGGTTGCGGGCGAATGGCCAACCACGCGCCTACCACTGTGATTAGAACGAGGATGCTGACCTCGGTGCCCAGCAAACTCCAGTTACTCAACGGGTAGTAAAAGGCGGTGGTGAAAACGGCTAACAGCGTGGCCCAAGTATTGTTGTTGGTGATAAACGCGGTAATCTTTTTCACATACACCAGCGAGAGCATGACAAAAATGGCGCCACTAACTTGAATGAACAACGCCATTTTGGAATAAGCGATCGGCAGCAGGTGGAACAAAGCCATGAAAGCCACCCATAGCGGATTTGTGAAGCCTTCCACGCGCTCACCACCCGCGTTCCACACCGGCCCGGCCCCATTGGCCAGGTTACGCGCATATTGCATCGAGATGGTAGCATCGTCGAAGAGGATAAAGATGCGCTCGCCTTCATAGACAAAGCTGCTCTGGTAGATAAAGATCCCCGCGTAGACGGCATAAGCAGCCAGGATGAGCAGTGTGCCCCAGGTAATCCATTTGGATGGCGTTATAGTTTTCATCATTTTCTGTACTCCAACAACAATCACGCCCCGGTAATCATCTGGCGAGCCGCCAGGGCCAGTTCCAGGGCGCGCACGCCGTCGTGCAGCGTGCATAGTGGTTCGATTTCTCCGCGCGCCACAGCCAAAAAGTGCTTGGTCTCTTCCATGAACAGCCAGTTGCGCTCAAAACCTTCTGGCGCTGCGAAGGTTTGCCAATCTTCCTGACCTGCCTGGAACAAGGACAGCACCGCGGTAGCGTTATCCCAGCGCAGGGTACCCTGCGAACCGATGATTTCCAGAGTGTGGGTGGGCGGCTGCTGGAGGTAATCCAGATGCACACTGCCGACGGCGCCGCTGTCGAAGCGCAGGCCAATTTCGGCAGTATCCTCTACGTCCAGGCCCAGGCCCAACGAACCGCCTGCCGCCCATTCCACACGGGTTTCGCCCAGCAGCCAGCGCAGGTAATCGAACGGGTGGGTGAGGGTTAGCACCACGCCCCCGCCCAGATCGGCGCGAGCGGCATAGCCCTGGCGATAATCTTCCCAGGGGTGCCAGTTGGGCAGGTACTCGCCCCAGTGCGCGCGGGCAGCCAGTGGGCGGCCAATGGTACCGGAGGCCAGCAGTTCGGCCGCTTTGCGCAAGGTGGGGTGGAAGCGCAGTTGGAAGCCCACCAGCAGTTTGCTGCCGCTTTGATCGAGTGCTGTTTGCAATGTATCCAGGCGATCCAGGGAATGGGAGACCGGTTTTTCCATCAGGATGTGACAGCCTGCTTCGGCGGCGGGAATAGCGACATCAAGGTGCAGGGCGGTGGGGTTGGAGATGACCACGGCCTGGGGTTTGTGCGCCAGGGCGGATTGCAGGTCGGTTTCCACCGGGAAACCGGCAATTTCATCTTCGGGCAAGGTACTGCGGCGCGAGCGAAAGAGCACGATGTCGCGCTCGCCCAAGGCCAGTAAATTGCGCATGTGCCGCCGACCGATTGAACCGTATCCTGCAATTAGAATTTTCATAACCACTCCATCATATTCCTACAAAACACCGTATCTGACACTTATCTTCTCTTTCTCTGCGTCTCTCTGCGTTCTTTGCGCCTTTGCGGTGTCTCTTCTTTTATCAACGAGCTAACCGCAGAGGCGCAGAGGGCGCAAAGATTCGCAGAGAAAAGGCAGAGAAGAAAAAAGATTAGACCTAGAGGCCGTTGACGCGCCGCCGAATACCCCCTTTCACTAATTGCTCAACGTTGAAGTTTATCAATAAACCCAATCGACACCCTGTCAATCTCAAATAGGATAATAATTGTGCTTCATGAATCGGGAGTAGATTTTCCACTGATTTCAATTCAACAACTACCAAGCCCCCCAAAAGAAAATCGACCCGAAAACCAGCCGGAATACTCAAATCTTTATACTTCAGTGAGATTTGCTTTTGCCGTTCAAAGGGAATTTTTCGGAGAGACATCTCATGCGCCAGGCATTCTTCGTAAACCGACTCGAGGAGCCCAGGGCCCAAGGCTCGGTGGACCTCAATGGCTGCCCCGATGACTTTCTCTGAAATGGCGTTTTCAGGAATCGTCTGTTCGGCCATAATTTTTCCTGCTCCCACTCCTCTGATCATGAACGGCTGCCTCTTCTGTTCCAGAATTTCTCTTTCTTCTCTTCGCGTCCTCTGCGTCTCTGCGGTTCCTCTTCCTTTTCATCAAAAACACCGCAGAGGCGCGGAGCCGTAAAGGAACGCAGGGAATGCGTTTTACTTAACCAACGACCTCAAGTATTCTCCTGTCCTTCTCCCGGCCGATCCATCCATGAACGTACATTCATCCTGAATGAATTTGCGCCGGATTTTGCTCTCGGCCATTGGCTCACACAGAGCTTTGTCCAGAGCCGCTTTCAACCCGGCCTGGTCAAACACCACTTGCCCGGCTCCCGCCGCGCGGAAGCGCTGATGCGTGGGCCACTCACCAATCTCGGTCAACGACAGCGAGAACTTGCCCGGCGTGTTCCAACCGCCCGGCACATCGATGCACACGCTGATGATCGGCCGGTCGTGGATGGCGGTCTCCACCACCATTGTCGAGTACACGGTCAGGAACACGTCCGAATAGGCCATCATGGAGGCTTTCTCGGGCATGTCCTCGCCCGAATAATGACCCAGCTCGCCACCCAACGGCACCGGCTCCACCAGATGCACATGCGGCATGTCCCGGATCAAGTCGCGCACTTGATTGGCCTCGCCCTCATACAGCGACCCCGGCATGAAGTGGTTGGGATGCAAGCGGATCAGCAACTGGCAGGGCTCCGCCAGCGCTTCCTTGTCCACCAGCTCCGCCAACGCGGCAATGTTGGCGTAATTGGGCGAAAAGGTCACGAAGCTGCATGCAAACGAAAGCAGCTTGCGCTGCGGGTCCAGCCCGTGCAGGGCAAAATACGCCTCACGCGGCATCAACCATTCTTTGCGGAAGTAACCATCATAGGTGGGGATTCCGCCGACGTTGACTTGCTGGGGAGACCAATCTGAGCCCAGCACCAGTTCCTGCTTTTGGATCTCGGACCAACAGTTGATCCACTTGACCGGCGCGCCCGGCAGGCGATAACTGGAAGGGTTGTCCCATCCTACAATCACCGCGGCGGTATCAATGCCGCGCTGGGCAGCCTCGCGCAGCAGGTAGCGGTCCCAACGCCAGCCGGGCGTGCTGGCGACTACCAGCGAGGGTTGGTATTTATCAAATAGGTCGCCATAAATTTCCGGTGTGAAGCGGCGCTGCGAATTTACCAGTAACTGCCGCGCCAGGCGAGACTTGCGCAGCACTTTGGTCAGCAAGCGGATGAGCGGCATGATCTGCTTGCCGCGCGGCGAGGCCTCGTAACCCATCTGGCGCAAATGCCCATCCATAGCATTGGTGTTCACCCGGTCCGAGCCGCCCATCCAGCGCAAGAAATGCGTCCAATGCTGCAGCGAGTGCGACCTGGTCTCGAAATACTTGCGGCACTCCTGAAAGCGCAGCCCTTCAATGTGCAAACCGGGGCGCTCAAAGCGTTTGGCGATCTGCTCGCAGATGGCGTCGTCGGTCAGCACCACCACGTTGAGCCCGCCCTCCAACAAAGCCGGCAGCACATCGGTCTGCAGAAAGTACACCAGCGACAAACCATGATCGGCAGAAATAAAAATCGTTTTCGGTTCAGACATTCAGCGTCCTTGGCGATCAGCGGTCGTAATAGGCCCGGAAGATCGCATCGTAGATTCCTAATAAAATGCGCTTTACTGGCGGGAAATCTAACAGGGCGTTCCCGCGCACTTTCCCAGGATCTGCCGTGCGAGGCGCACCGGGCAAGGTGTTGCTCATGTTCATCGCCAGCGGGTCCGACACCATCAAACGCAGCAGCCCGGCGGCGTTCATGCGCTCGTCCAACTGCTTGACCTGCCCCATCGGGCGGTCCATCTGGAAGGGCAAAAACTGCTCCAACACGCGCTTATAGGCAGTGAACTGCCAATGCGAAGCCCCCGCAAAAGCCTTCAACCCGTGGTAGGTCAGGCGCACATCCTCACCGGTCTCAAAGCGCTGCCGAATATCCGCTTCGTCCTGTCCCAAGCTCAAGTCGAAGTCGCGGATGGTTTCCCAGGGTACCAGTTTGCCGGTTTCCACCTGCACATCCGGCTGGGTTTCAGCCCACTGCCGCGTTGCGGAATACACTTCAGGGCGAGTGCGGAAAGGCCGCGCTGTGACCATACCCACATTCGGGAAGGTTTCCAGCAGTTCCACCGAGCGCGACAGCCAGCCCGGAGAGAACAGGCAGTCGTTGTCCGTGTAGACAATGATTTCGCCGGGCGCGCCTGCCAGAATCATGTTCCAGGCCCCGCCCTTGCCCAGGTTCTTATCCGAAAGGAGCAAGTATTGGATCTTCCCAGCTTCATACTGATCCGCCAGGTACTGACGCACTTCGGGGCAACTGGCGTTGTCAAACACCAGCAAATCATAGGGCAGGTCAGCGGTCTGGACGATGCTGTCCAGGCAGGCTTGCAACACCTTGAGCATGTCGGCGTAAAACCCGCTCAAAAAAGGGATGTAATTCAACACCGCCACGGTAATGCGAGCCGGTTTGGCGACTTCTTTAACAAATTTGGCGGGGTTTTGGCCAATGCGCATGATTTACCTCGCAGACAAAATGCCGTACAGGTTATCGTACAGGCGGGTCAGTGCTTTGCGGCCCTGCGGGCGGCGGCTGACCCAGTTGAGGGCTTTCCAGGCCAGATTACTTTTCGCTGCACGCGGGCGAGCTTGAGCCACAGGTTGCTCCGAACCGGGCAGCTTCAAACGAGAAAGCTCTTCGGCCAATTCTTCGTCCAGGGTATTGCCCATGTGGTACAGGTACGGCACGGTGGTCGTCAGGTGCAGGTACCCACGCCGGTCGATCTCAGCATCCTGGTAGGTGTCTTCCTTGCGGCTGAGTTGTAGGGCTGCCGGAAGCGGCAGAATTTCGCGCAGAACGGCAGCCCGCGCCAAAAACTGCTGGTGAGAATTGCCGCCCAGAATAGCCTGCGCGCCGCTTTGCTGGTCGGTCACCCGCTCCAGCAGCATGGTGGCATACTTCTCTCTGCGCTCGCCGCTGATTCCACGCGCCCGGCAATATTCCTCGAAAATCCATACCTCCGGCTGCACCTGGTCAAAACGGTAGCGCGGGTTATTGCTCTGGCGGAAAGCAGTGTTACCCTTGTCCACCTCCCAATCGGGGAAGATGATTTGCGCGCCGATCATACCGCAGTTGGGGAAGGCTTGTTCGATCTTCCACGATTCTTCCAGCCAGCCGGGGCGAAAGAGCATATCCGAGTCGGTAAAGCAAATCCACTCGTTGGGCATGCCCGCCAGGATCATGTTCAATGCGCCGGTCTTGCCCAGGTTATGCTCCGAAAGCACCAGCCAGTCGATCCAACCGGCCTCGTGCAGCTTGGCCAGCTCGCGCTTCACTTCTGGGCAACTACCGTTGTCAAACACCAGGTAGTTGAACGGCTCGGGCGTGTACTGGCGCACGCTGGCAATGTGATGGCGGAACACCTCCCAGGATTGGGCAAAGTAGCCCTCCTGCATGGGGATATACAGCAGGGTGGCGATACCGAGCTTCTCAGCCTGATAAGCGGACACATCTTTTTTGGCTGGATTTTGTCCCTGTCGCATCACGCCTCCTTCAAAGCTGCCTTGCGCGCATCTTGGCGGAACTCGCGGTAGGCTTTTTGCGGGTGGAATAGGAAGTAAAAAGCCTGCGCCAGCGGGTAGGAGTGCAGCTTGACCAGGGGGAAGATCTCCACCTCACGCCAGAAACGCTTCCAGGAGAAGGCCGGCCGGTGCAGTCCCCCGCCGCGCAGCACATGGCTGGCGTCGGGCAGCTCAAAGATGGTGCGCTTGCCCCCAGCCAAGCGAATATTCTCATCTGTCTCGGGCAGCTTGTAGTGCGGCTGCCCGCCGGGCAGATGACTGTAATCGTGGTTCTGGTGGATGATGGTGACGCTTGGGCTGGCATCTACCACCGGCCAATTGCGCGCCCGGCCCGAGTAGATCATCCAATTGTCCCAGCCAGCCCGGCCAATGGCGAACTTCGGCATATCGGCAAAGCATTCGCGAGGGAAGATAAAATAATCCGATCCCGAAGCGCGGTGCAGCTTGCCCTGGCTGAAAGCTCGCTCGCGCAGCGCCTGGGGCCAATCGGGGCCAAACTGGAGCAGTTCGGTCACCTCCAGATCCCAACGCTGCCCCACCATCAAGAAGCGCGGCGCCAACTCCAGCACTCGCCGGGCGTGATCCACGATGTCAGGAAAAAGCAAGATATCGGCGTTGACGCAGCCCAGCAACGGGCTGGTGGAATTTTGGCGAGCAATCTCGAACATCGACGACACCAGCGGGGTGCCGTTGGCGTTGCGTTCCACCTGCGGGATGTGCCGCGCACCCAACTCGGCGGCGGCTTCAGCCAGACCTTCTTCCTCGCCCAGCAGCAGCACCTCCACCTCCGGACCCAGGTTGAGCCATGAGCGGATGGCGTTGCGCTGAATCACCGCGATGTGCGGGTTGGTGAATGGTTTGGGTGAGGTGAACAGGGTCAGAGTTGGCATGCGCATCTACTCCATGCGGTTGTCCACATCCGTCGCGGTCTTGTGCTGCACCCCAGCGTTGATCTGGGCTAGTTCCGGCTCGCGCTGGAATAGAGAGAGCACCTCGCGCCAGGAGAAATCCATGCGCCCGGCAAAACGCCCGACCACCGCCCGCAGCAGGTCCAAATCCTGGGGTGTATCCACGGTCCAGCGCAGGCTGCCGTAGTCGGGATCGTGGTGCAGCACGTGGATCTTAAAGCGCCCTTCTTCATCGTAGAAATACGGCATAACATGCTCGCGCTCAAATTTTTGCGTGGCTTCTTTCCAGGCACGTTCCAGAGCAGCCATCGAACACACTTCCGTGTCCAGGCCGATCGGATAGGTGCGCTTCCAGGGGGGCGGCAGACGGTTTGCGGCAAAGTCGGCCTCGCTGCGCCAGAACTCCTGCACGGTCAGGTCGATCAAATCTGGGTCAATGAACGGGCAGTCGGCGGTGATGCGCACCACCCCATCGGCTGCGTAATGGCGAGCCGCCCGGTAGAAGCGGTCCAGAACGTCAAACTGGCTGCCGCGGAAACAGTCATAGCCCCGCGCCGCGCAGAACTCGGCAATCGGGTCGTCGGCGGGGTCATCGGTGGTGGCGACCACCACCTGGGTGATGGTGGCTGCGCGCCGGGTGCGCTCGACGCACCAGGCCAGCAGCGGCTCGCCGCCCAGGTCTTTGAGCACTTTTCCCGGCAAGCGGCTGGAACCCAGCCGCGCTTGAACCAATGCAACCACCTTCATCGTGTTTGTGTATCCTTCAAAGTTTGATAGGTGCGCAGCAATTTCTGGAAATTCTCGGGCCAGTTGGCGCGCTGCTCGGCCAAGGCGCGGGCTGCCTGGCTCTGCCCGGCTAACCCGTTTGGATCAACTGCCGCGCGCAAGATGCCTTCGGCGAGGGCATTCGCGTCGCCGTCGGGGAACAACGCCCCCACGGCTTGCGCCGCGCCCGGCTCCACCCACTCACGGTTGCCGGGAATGTCCGAAACCAGCACCGGCAAACCGCTAGCCAAAGCCTCCATCAACGACACCGAAGAACCGTCAGAATGCGACGCGCTGACGTATAAATCGGCGGCGTGGTACATTCCAGGCAGATCGTTTTGGCTGACCTGGCCTCCCAAGTGGACATAAGGATGCAATTCTTCGCGGTGCAGGAGCTGCTGAATCTGCCCGGCCAGCGAGCCGCTGCCCAGCAGGATCAGGCGCAGGTCGGGGCGTTGGCGGACTGCCTGAGCAAAAGCTTTGACCGCCACGTCCACCCCGTAGATGGGTTCCCAGGAGCGCAGCGAGAGGACCACAAAATTCTCCTGCCAGCCCAGGCGCTGCCGCAAGGCAGAAGGCTCCGCCGCGGCAGGCTGAAAGCGCTGCAAATCCACACCCCAGGGAAACAACGTCACCCGCTCGGCGGGGAAGCCGAAATCAGCCGCGGCCTCTTGCACGGCGCGGCAGTCGCCCACCAGGGCATCGCTGCGACCCAGGCTGTAGCGCGTCAGGCGCTTCATCAGTCCTGATTCGTAAGCGTCCTTGAGCAAGTCGGAGCCCCAGGACATGGTCACCAGCGGTTTGGCTCCTGCCAACGCCGCGATAAATGCGCAGGTCTGCACCGGCCCAGCATGGACTACGTCCGGCTGCACCTCGCGCAGAATCCGGCGCAGCTCAACCACACGAGCAGGCAGATCGCCCCAGGAGAAGGCCTTTTGCCCGCCTCCCCACGGAATCTGCTGTACCGCGGTGGGCAGAGCGCGATCTTCGCGCTGCGGGCCGCTGCGCTCGAGGCGTAGAGAGAACACCTGCTGGCCGCTTTCGGCCAGGCTCGACAGAAAGCGGTGATCGTGCGGGGTGTAATCGCGGGTGAAATAGAGAACCTTCAAAGGCGCCTATCCCAGATCGGTCCAGCGCAGCTCCTGGCCATCTTTCAGGTCATTGAGCAAGCGTTTGCCGAGCGCTTTATCGAGATCATAGGGCATGATCGCCTCTTGGGGGGCGGGGCGCAGCACCTTGAGATCGGCACGAGACAACACCGTTCCAGCGGGCAAGGCGCGCGCCGCGCGCAGGCAGCGCCGCTGTAACACCACCGTCTCCTGCTCGTTGCCCGCCACGAACTTGTCCACCGAACCCAAGGCCCGCTCCAGGCGGCGGGTGTTTTCCACCATGTCGGCCCAATCCTTGGGGTTCATGGCGAATTTGTGGTCGGGGCCCACGCGGTCATTGTCGTCGGTGAAGTGCTTTTCCACCACCCGCGCCCCCAGCGCCACCGCGCCCAGCACAGTGGCGTGCCCCGGAGTGTGGTCCGAGAGGCCCAATATCAGGTCGGGGTACATCTGGCGATAGGTCTTGAGCACATTGAGGTGAATGTGCTTGAAGTTTTCGAGGCTGGCGGTGTAATTGGTGTTGCACTGCATGAGCACCAATTGCGGGTTGATCGAGCGGATCAAACGCACTGCCGCCGCCACCTCACCGATATCCGAAGCGCCGGTTGCCAGCAACACGGGCAGGCCCTTGCGGGCAATGTATTCGAGGGCCTCGGGCCATGAAACCTCGCCGGAACCGATCTTAATGGCCGGAACATAGGGTACCAGGTGGTCGGTGGCTTCAAAATCATAGGGAGCGGAGAAGAAGTCGATGCCCGCCTCTTCGCAGGCGTCCTTCAACTCGGCTGTCCATTCGAAAGGGATGGATGCCCCGGCGTAGACCTCGAAAACGGACTTCTTCCAGGTGGACTGGTGCGACTGCTGCCCGCCCAGCGATTTGAAGCCGTAATCGGAGACGATTTCGGGCGCACGGAAGTTTTGAAACTTGGCCGCGTCGGCGCCCGCCTCGGCAGCCAGGCGGATGAGCAGTTTGGCTCGCTCCAGGTTACCATCGTGGTTCGCGGCGATGTCGGCGATGAAGTAGGTGGGGCGATCTTCCCCAATCACATGTTTGCCAATCGTAATTTCCATCGGTTCCTCGCTTTTTTTCGCTGTCCGCTCTCAGCTATCGGCTTTCAGCCTCTGTGTCTTCGAGATCTGTGGCCTTGTCAGAACTACACAGCCTCCCATCCCTGGAAAGATTGCTTTGGGCTTCGGCAATGAGCGTTGCTACCCCGCCAGCCTCTTGATCCTCTCGGCGTGACCCGACAGGTACAAATCATGCAAGCGGGCAATGCCTTCGGCCTGGGTGGGCATTTGGCGCCCCAGGGCCGCCTCCAGCTTGTCTACCCGCATAGTCAAATTGGGCGAGCGGCGGGCCACCAACCCAGAATCTTCCACCGAAATGGGCGTGATCAGCCCCTCATCCAGGCTAAACTGCCGGGCAATAGACACCCCAAACTGGTATTTGCTCTGCGCATCACGACTGAAGACGTGATACACGCCCCGCAGGCCCTTATCCAGCATCTCCAAAACGGTATCCGCCAGGTCGTTGACCAGCATCGTGCAAGAATACACGTCGGTAAAGCCGTTCACTCGCTTCCCGGCTGAAAGGTTGTAAAAGAAAAACTCGCACAGACTGCGCTGCCCGCGCAAGCTCCAGCCGTAAAAAGTTACCCGCGCAATCGCCGCCTGGGGATTGGCTGCCTGAACGTTCCTCTCCCCGGCCAGCTTGTCGGCGGCATAGACACTTTGGGGGTTGGTTTCGTCCTCCTCCACGTAGTTTCCACGCAGCCCGTCAAACACGGCATCTGTCGAGATGTGCGCCAGGGGGATGCCGTGTTTCGCGCACACCTCGGCCACCTCGCCGGGCAATTCGGCGTTCAGGCGCGCAGACTGGGCCGGGTCCTTCTCGCAGGTGTCGATGTTGGCCTGCGCCGCGCAATGCACCACCTCGTCCGGTTTCACCTGCTCGACCAGCCGCGCAAAGGCGCCCGGCTGGGCCAGGTCAGCTTGCAGGACAGTGAAGGGCGCGCCGTTCAGCGGGTGACTGTTGGTCACCCCGGTCACCCGGATGCGTTCCGCCGACTGCAAGGCCAGGTTCAGGCCCAGCAGTCCGCTCGCTCCGGTGACCAGCACATGCTTCATTCCAGCTTGCCTTTCTGGTGCGCTTCTTCGATGGGGCGAATCATGTCGCGGATCTGGTCGATGCTCAACCATTCAGAATTGTTGTTGCTGGCGTAGCGGAACTCGTCGGGCAAAGGCTTGCCAACCTTCTCCCATTCCATTCCAAACCAGATGGCTTCGGCGGGCCGCACCACGTACATGTCGTCCAGTTCTACGGTGTGGCGGGACTCGTCCTCTGAGATGAGCACCTCGTGCAGCTTCTCGCCGGGGCGAATGCCGATGATCTCGATGTCGTTCTCGGGGGCCACGGCGCGGGCCAGGTCCATGATGCCCATACTAGGGATCTTGGGCACAAACACCTCGCCACCGTGCATCTGCTCGATGCAGCGCACCACAAAGCGCACGCCCTGGTCCAGCGTCAACCAGAAGCGGGTCATGCGCTCGTCGGTCACGGTCACCTTGCCGTTCTCGCGCTGCTGAAGGAACACAGGCACCACGCTGCCGCGGCTGCCCACCACATTACCGTAGCGCACACAGCTCAAGCGGGTCACCTTGCCACCAGCATAGGCATTGGACTGCACGATCAGTTTTTCGGCGGCCAGCTTGGTGGCGCCGTACAGATTGACCGGGTTCACGGCCTTATCGGTGCTGAGGGCCAGCACCTTTTTCACGCCCGCATCCAGGGCCGCGTCCACCACGTTGCTGCTGCCCAGGATGTTGGTCTTGATGGCTTCCATGGGGTTGTATTCACAAGCCGGGACCTGCTTGAGGGCCGCGGCATGCACCACCACGTCCACGCCCTCGAAAGCACGCTTGAGGCGCGGCTGGTCGCGGATGTCGCCCAAGAAGTAGCGCAGTGAGGGATGATCGAAGCCCGCCATGCGCATCTCGTGCTGCTTCAACTCGTCGCGGCTGTAGACGATAACCTTGGCAGGGTAATGCTCTTCCAGTAATAACTGGATGAACTTCTTGCCAAAAGAACCGGTCCCGCCGGTGATCAAGACTACTTTATCGTTCCAGTTCATACTTACTCCTCAACGAAGACCTAAGGCTTCTTGATGACTATCATCGGATATTGACCGTTCTCACCGTACCAGCGCGGGTTGCGTTCTTCCGCGTTATACAGCAGGCGCAGCCACAGCTTTCCGCCGGTCAGGGTGTGAATCAGGGCGCGCAGCCAGCGCACGCTGACGCTGCGCCATACCAAAATTTGCAGGTCTACCCGGCTGCCCAACTGCTCGCGCAGCCATTCGGCGTTTAATTTGCGCACAAACGTTCCGGTGGGAGCGGCTTTCTGAGGTGATGTTCCGGCTTTTTTGGTCTTCTTTTGCGGAGCGGGCTTGCCGCGCAGGCGGGCAATCCAGCCGCCTACCGCCTCGGCCAAGTCCACCAGCCCCGTCCAGCGGCGCATGAAAGGCGATTCCGTCCAGCCGTTGACGATCACCGCCGTACTGGCCGGTGCCAGCACCCGGTACAGGTCGTAGTAAGCGCGGATCTGGTCCTCCAGCGGCAGATGGTGCAGGGTGTGCAGCGAGACGATGCCATCGAAGGCATCCGCTGCAAAGGGCAGGTTGGATACATCCGCCACCACGTACAGCCCGCGCTCTTTCAGGCGAGTGCGCGCTTCCTGCAAAGCCACGATAGAAATATCCGCGCACACCCGGTAGGTGTAATCTTGCGAATAAGTCAGGTACTCGGGATACTGCACCGGGCCGGAGCCAGCATCCAGCAAGAAGCGTCCGCGAGGCTTCAAATGGCGCTTGACGCGCATGTGGCAGCGGTGGATATACTCGGCAGAAACCGGGCGTAAATCCTCGTAGCGCGCATTTTGATACAGGTCGCCGGCTACTTTCTGCCAGCCGACCTGATCGTAGAACTCGCGCACCTGCTGCTTGACTTGCTCTTCACTCATTCCTGAGCCTGTAGAATGGTCTTCCAATCCACCGGCTCGCCCAACAGCGAGCGGAAAGTGGCCCCATACTGGCTCAAGCCTTCCTCGCTCAACACGGTCCCCAGTGGGCGAGAGCGGTAATCTTCCCACACACGCACCAGGTGCCAGGGGAAGGGGCGTGGATAGTTGAAGAAGAAGTGGTAAGCATATTCCCAGGCGCTCTCCACCTGCTCGCGGGTCAGCCGGTATACCTCGGGCTTGACCAAAATAGCGCCGAGCAGCTTGAAGTAGCTCACCCAGGAGTCAGGGTCATGCGTAAAGCCGCGCCCGCGGTAGTGCGTTTCGCCGCTGACGATGACCGGCACGCCGTACATGGCCATTTCCATGCCCACCGTGGTGGTATACACCAGACCCAAATCGGCGGCTTCGACCAGGTCGTAGGTGTTCACTTTCTCCTTTGGCCCGATCAAGCGAATGTGTTCGGGCAGGCGCGGCAGCACCTGGCGCACCACATCTGCCATCGACAGGCCGTGAGTGAGCACCTCGCCTGGATGCACGCGAATCACCAACTGGATCTCGGGCCGCCCGGCAAAGTACTGTACGGTACGCGAGATCCACTCGGCCATGCTGGCTGAAAACACCTGCCGTCCCAGTGTCAGGCTGTCGCCCAGCACGTTGGTTGCCAACAGCACCAGGGGGCGATCGTCCAGCCCCAGCTCGGCGCGCACCTGCTGCCCGCCTTGCGCTGGGGTATCCTGCCAGCGGCGAGCAAAGTTCTCCCACAGGGCGCCGCGCTGGCGGGCCATGAACAACGAGCGCATGCGCTCCAACTGCTCATCGCTCAACTTGTGCCCGTTGTGAGCCGCCCACAGCTTGTCGGTCTCCTGGCGCATGACCTCAGCGTTCTGGGCCAGCCAGATGCGCTGGCGCTGGTCGCCAAATTCATAGGTGGTGGTAGTAATTCCCAGATAGCGCGCCACCCGGTAAACCACGCCCAGTTCCTGGATGGTGCCGTTGGGCACAATCACCACATCCGGGCGGTTCGCTTTCAGGTAGGTATACACATTGCGGGCAATCTCGGTATTGCGCTCCAGGCGAAGGTTGTAGATTTCGCTCTTGGTATCAATTTCTTCCACTTGCAGGGTGTACTGGGTGTCATAATTGGACACCAACCGCACCGCTTCCATCACATCCTCGGGCAAACGGACCACCGAAGGCCGCGCCGGAAGGAAGGAAACCGCCTCCACCAATGGTTCAGCCCCGCTGAGCACCTTGCGGGCATAGGCGTTCTGGCGGCGCAGGTCAAAGCGGTTGATCTGCTCGCGCCATTCGGCATAGGGCAGGTAGCCCAGAGTCACATTGTGGCCTTGCGCCGCCAGGCTGACGCCTAATAAAGTGGCGTGTTCAATCCAATAATGTAGCGTGGCAAACACAAACACCTTTTTCCCGGGGGCGGCCTGCTTGCGCAGTTCGGCGGCTTGCGTTACCAGCTCTGGCAGTTCGGTTTGCAGGTGCTTCAGCGTAAATCGGGTCTGAATCGGCTTACCTCCCTGGCGCAGCAGCCAGTAAAGTTCGGCGGTGAACGGAATCTGACCAAGAAATTGTTTAATAACCTGTTTTCCTGCTACTCTCATAGTTAGACCACCTCAATCTGCCAATCCAAACGCGGTCTCGCCGGACCCAGGCGTGGTTCGGGCCAGTGCATGCCCGGCGCGCCGGTCGCGTCGACCGTAAAGTTGAGCGCCTGCTCGTCGTGGAAATAACGCCGCACGCGGAATGAACTGGCATTGATTCCCACTACATAGCGCCCTTCGTTGAGCAAATCCGCTGGGATCGTGCAGCGGCTGCGGTAATGCCCGGCTGCGCGGGCCGGGTGTTGCTCAAAGCGCTGGGAGTCATCGGTATCAAAAGAGGTGAAAATGAACTCCCCACGCGTGCTCATCAGGTAAAGCCCCACTCGCAGACCGGTAATGGGGGCATCCAATTGATATTCCATCTCAATATTGAACGGCTCGGTTGAGCGCACCGTATCGACCACCTTGCGCTGCATGTTGAGCAGCCGCACCGCCAGCGGGCGGAACGGCGCCGCATCGGGGGGCACTTCGTCGGCGTCCCAGGTGCGCTGGCCTTCCTGCGCGTAACCCTGCGACAGGTAATAATCGACTGCCTCGGGAGTGGGGGCGCGCATCTTCAAGTGACCCTTCTCGATCACCAGAGTCTCCTGCGTCAGGCGCAAAATGGCGGACATGTTGTGGCTGACGAACAACACCGTGCGCCCTTGTTGGGCCACGTCACTCATCTTGCCCAGGCACTTGCGCTGGAATTCCGCATCGCCCACCGCCAGCACCTCGTCCACCACCAAAATCTCTGGCTCCAGGTGCGCCGCCACCGCAAAGGCCAGCCGCAGGTACATGCCGCTGGAATAACGCTTGACGGGGGTGTCGATGAACTGGGCTACCTCGGAGAACTCCACAATTTCGTCGAACTTGCGCTCGATCTCGCTGCGGCGCATCCCCAAAATCGCCCCGTTCAGGTAGATGTTCTCGCGCCCGGTCAACTCGGGGTGGAAACCCGTGCCCACCTCTAGCAGCGAGCCTACCCGTCCGTGGATCTCGCCCAGCCCTTCGGTGGGATCGGTGACACGGGAGAGCACCTTGAGCAGCGTGCTTTTGCCGGCTCCGTTGCGGCCAACGATGCCCAGCACCTGCCCGCGCTGCACCTCAAAGGAGATATCCTTTAATGCCCAAATCCGCCCGACCGGTTGGGTCTGGCGGTCGCGGCTAAAAATCCCGGTCAGGGACTCGCGCAGCGTGCGGTATTGGAGCGCCTGCGTCCCAATCCGGTATTGCTTACCGAGGTGTTCAACGCGAATGACGGTATCGCTCATACGGTGTCCGCAAAAGTGCGCTCCATGGAGCGGAAGTAATACAGACCAGAGACCAACAGAACCACCACCATCGCCACTGAGACCCACATGATCTGGCTGGGCGGCGCGGCCCCCAGCAGCGCCCAACGGAAGCCTTGAATGACACCGACCATCGGGTTGAGCGCATACAGCACACGCCAGGGTCCGTCAGCGGGGATCAGGTCCAGCGAGTAGGCTACCGGAGAGGCATACATCCAGGCCTGGATGAGGAAGGGCACCATGTGCTGCACGTCGCGGTACTGCACGTTGAGCGCCGCCAGCCACAGGCCCACAGCCAGGGCAGCCAGCAGTGCCAGCAGCATCAACAACGGCAGCCAGACCATGTTCCATGACAGAGCCACACCGTAAAACAGCATCAACCCTACCAGCACAAGGAAAGAAAAGCCAAAATCGACCAACCCGGCAGCCACCGCCGAGAAGGGGATGATCAGGCGCGGGAAGTAGATTTTGGTCAGCAGATTAGAATTGGCCACCAGGCTGATGCTCGAACGTTGCAAAGCGCCCTGGAAAAGCTGCCAGGGCAGCAGCGCGGCAAAGCTGAAAATGGGGTACAAATCGGGATCAATGCCCGCATCCGGCTTTAACCCGGCCAGCCTGGAAAAAATGATCGTAAAAATGACCATGTGCAGGATGGGCTGCAAGATGGCCCATCCCACCCCCAGCACGGCCTGCTTGTAGCGAACCTTAATGTCTCGCCAGGTCAGGAAGTAGATCAGCTCCCGGTACGCCCACAGTTGCGACAGATTCAAAGGAATCCAGCCGCGAGGCGGACGCAGGTAAGTGACAGGGAGCGCTTGGGGTTTACTGGACATAGAGATCGTTCTACTTGCTGATTTGCTCGCGGTACCAGGCAATGGTTTCGCGCAAGCCGTCCTCGAAGGAAGTGTGCGCGGTGAAGCCGAACAGGTCGCGAGCGCGAGAGGTATCTAGGCCGCGGCGCGGCTGCCCGTTGGGCTTGCTAGTGTCCCACACGATGCGCCCATTGAATTCCGTCAACCGGGAGATGAGCCCCGCCAGGTCGCGGATGCTAATCTCGTTGCCCGAGCCGATGTTGACGGGTAGGGGGCCGCTGTAGGCTTCGGCGGCAAGGACAATGCCTTCGGCGGCATCGGCGGCATAAACAAACTCGCGGGTGGGGGAACCATCGCCCCACAAGGTAACCTCGTCGCGCCCGGCTTGCTGTGCCTCGATGAACTTGCGAATCATAGCCGGGATGACGTGCGAGGTTTCCAGATTAAAGTTATCCCACGGGCCGTACAGGTTGACCGGCAGGAGGAAAATAGCGTCGTAGCCATACTGCTCGCGGTAGGTTTGCGCCTGCACCAGGAGCATCTTTTTGGCCAGCCCGTAAGGCGCGTTGGTCTCTTCGGGGTAGCCGTTCCACAAATCATCCTCGCGGAAAGGGACAGGGGTGAACTTGGGGTAAGCGCAGACCGTGCCAAGAGCTACGAACTTGCTCACGCCGGTCTGCCAGGCGCGGTGCATGAGCTGAACGCCCATCATCAGGTTATCGTAGAAGAACTCAGCCGGGTGGGCACGGTTGGCGCCAATCCCGCCGACTTTTGCCGCCAGATGGATGATCACATCTGGGCGTGAATCGGCCAGCATACGGTCAATGGAGGTCGGGTCAACCAGATCATACTTCTCGATGGTGGGGACAAAAATGTCGTTTGCCCCGCGGCGACGCAGTTCCGCCTGGATGAAGCGACCCAGGAAACCCGCGCCTCCGGTCACGCATACCCGACGGTTTTGCCAGAAACCAGTGTTTTCCATAGCTATTCTCCGACCGTGTTTTCAGGATGATTTGGACGGGCACCGTCCCACTCGATGAAAATCTTCATGCCCTGGATATTCAAAAGAGGTGCCTGTGGACTGTTGGTCAACATCACCCCCCGCTCAAGGCAGGTCAACCGGCAAACTTCGGCCACATCCCCTTCGCCCGCCAACCGAATTTGATTGAGACCGGCTTGCTCCACTTCATCCAGCGCCGCGATCATGCGCTGACGAACCAGGCGGTACAAGTGAAAGGAAGTTTGAATATAATCGACTGTTAGACGGGCACGGAGAGCAAGCCCTTCGGGGGTGATGATGTAACGAAGTTTGCGACGTTCTGCCCGGCGAGCTTTGACGTATCCTTTTTCAATCAAACGCTTGATATGCCAATTGATCGTGCCGACTGCGACCCCCAGGTGGGCTGCCAGGCTGGCCTGGGTGGCGTCCGGATCCTGCTCGATGCGCTCTAAAATGATCAGATCTCGATCAGTGTCGGGTTGGATACTCATTTCACCTTTCAATATTCAACGGCTGAATTATAAACTCCGGGCCGAGATTGGTCAAGGCCGAAATCCAGCAAGCAACCTTAAAATATGTGGGACGTCCCAATAAAGGCCTAGGTCTGCTTACTTTCATCACCCCCTGCGCCGTCCACCCCAGGCACGGGGGTGATATACAGGGCTGTGTGCATTGCGCAATCCCCGTGCCGCTACGCGGAGTCGAATGAGACACCCTAAAGCAGCGAAAAAGCGGCACAAATATCCATGATACGCTTCTTCTATGCGTATGCATGACGACCCACCCTTTGCGTTTGTTCCAGCAGTATAATTTCAATATGCCTGTCAACTGGATTGACGTTACCTCACTATCTTTCAATACGCTTCTGCTCCTCGAGCGCGTGCAACTTTCCTGGTTTCCCGGCTGGCTGCCCGAAGCGCCCCTTGCAATCGCCCTGCGCGCCAACCCATCCGTTGAATGGTACCTGCGCCACAAATGCCCGCAGATCACTCTCTGGTTGGATCGGGTTCTGGCGAAAAACCCGCCTGCCGCGGTCTCACCCGAGGAAGTGCGCACTGCCGAGGTGACTATCCTCAACAGCCTCAATGACCTGATCACCTACGCAGTTGACCCTTCCATCTATGACCGCCTGGCATTTACTGCGTGGGACGACCGCGAATTACTCGACCTGGTTGATTTTCGCGGAAAGATCGTGCTGGACATCGGCGCGGGGCCGGGCCGCCTGGCGCTGGTGGCTGCCAAAGCGGGGGCCACCGCCGTATACGCCGTTGAACCGGTAGAGAACCTGCGCCGCTACCTGCTGGAAAAAGCGCGCGCCCGCGGCTTGAACAACCTCTACGCCGTAGACGGCCTGCTCACCACCATTCCTTTTGCTGATGGCTTTGCCAGCGTGGTGATGGGCGGGCACGTCTTCGGTGACGATCCCGCCGCCGAATTGGCCGAGATGGAGCGCGTCACTCGCCCGGGCGGGAAAATTATCCTCATGCCCGGCAACAACGACGTGGACAACGACCGACATGCCTTCCTGCTGGCCCACGGCTTCCAGTGGGCGTGCTTCCCCGAGCAGCCCGACATGGTGCGCAAATACTGGAAGACCTTGGCGTGAGGTGAATCTAAAACCCGACAGGTTTTCCGGAACCTGTCGGGTTTTGTTGATTTCCCGATCGTGTTTCCCTACCTACACCCTAAGAATCTATCCTAAAAATTATTGGTGAGGTTTGCGATTTTGAGGTTGTTGCGCGTGCGAAGCACG
>JAFGLU010000019.1 GCA_016927865.1 Anaerolineaceae bacterium | reverse complement strand
GTAACTGCTCAGAGGGTGGGGAAAGTTCCTGAATTTGAGGTGTATGTGGGGTGCTTCGCACCCCACATACACCTCAAATTCAGGTTTTATCCACCTCTGGCTGAGTAGTAACCTACCCAGAACCATAGTATTAGGAGGGAAATATCCTTATGCCGATCCCCGATAGCTGGCTGCCCGCGCTGGGCGCCGAACAAGATAAACCCTACTATCAAGCCTTGTATCAATTTGTGGGTGAAGAACGCCGCAAATACCCGGTCTACCCGCCCGGCACGGACGTGTTCAACTCGCTGCACTACACACCTTACGAGAACGTGCGGGTGATGATTATTGGGCAGGACCCCTACCACGAGCCGGGCCAGGCCCACGGATTGGCCTTCTCGGTTCAACCGGGTGTCACTCCCCCGCCCTCCCTGGTGAATATCTATAAAGAGCTGCGCGACGATATTGGCTTTCGCATTCCCAACCACGGTTATTTAGTACCGTGGGCCGAGCGGGGCGTGCTGCTGCTAAATGCCGTGCTCACGGTGCGCGCCCACCAGGCCAACTCGCACCAAGGCAAGGGCTGGGAAACCTTCACCGATACGGTCATCAAGGCGGTAAATCAAAAGGACACGCCGGTGGTGTTTCTGCTGTGGGGGGCTTATGCTCAGCGAAAAGCGGAGTTCATCACCAACCCCCGCCACACCGTTCTAAAGGCCCCGCACCCCTCACCGCTCTCGGCCAGTCGCGGATTCTTTGGCTGCCGCCACTTCTCCAAGGCCAACGCAGCGCTGAGCACCGCCGGTCTGCCCACCATCGACTGGCAGCTGGCGGATTTGTAAAAAATCCCAATTTAATGAATATGCGGGTGCTTTTGCACCCGCATATTCATTAAATTGGTTTTCGACTCTCGCCAAGTAGCTGCCTAATTCCCCGAATCGAGATAGGGGATGGCAATCGAATACAAGGCTTGATAGACCTGGTGCGCTTGGCTCAGGGTCTCAGAGTGCGCTCCACCGAAAATGTGAATGTAGTTGCCTGCTGCCGCCACCGTCGCGCCCTCGCCTACCGGCTGGGGCGGCATGTCGAACGCCGTCCAGGCGGCGGCTTCATCCACCAGCATTAGAGGCGCCAGGTCTCCCTGCCGCCCGCCGATCACATAGGCGGCATTGGCCAGGGTGACCACGCTCAGGTTGTAACGAGCTTCAGGCAAGTCAGGGCGCTCCTCCCACGGATCATCCCCGCTGTTGTCACGGTTAGGAAAGTAGGCCAGGGTCTGCGTTAGCGCCTGTGTTCCGTCAAACCCGCCGATGACCAGCAGCTTACCCGGCAAGGCCGCCACCCCACACTCACCAATAGGGCCGGGCAGTGGCGAGCGCTCGCTCCAGGCATCCGTCTCGGGATCGTAGCGATAGACGGCACTGGAATAAGCCTCGCCATCCCACCCACCCACGAGGTACAGATTACCTTCAAAAGCGGCCAATCCGTAGCGGCTGAGGGGCACAGGCACGGGCGCCAGCGTGATCCATTGATCCTGGCGCAGGTCATACACTTCCAGCACGGCGATTGGACGCCCGTCGGCAGCCTGCCCGCCCGGCACATACACTTTCTCGCCCAGCAAGGCGCCCTGCGCGTGAGACACGGCAGTGGGTTTCTCTGCCAGCGTCTCCCAAACTTTGTTCAACGGGTCGTACCGCACTGCTGCTGCGCTAACCCCCGAGCCGGTTTGCCCGCCGAACAGGTAGATCTCATTTTCATAGACCGCCACTGCCATATCCCGGCGCGCTTCGGGCAGTTCGGGCTCGCTTGCCCAACGCGATTGCACCGGCTGGACCACCGGCTGGGCCGCTGTCGGCGCGGGCGTTGTGGTGGGCAGGGTGCGCGGCCTGAGCAGCGTCCAGGCAGTGGCGCCCAGCACCAGCAGGCCGATCACAATCAACGCAGCCAACCCAGCCACCAGCAGCGGCCGCCGCTTTGGCGCAGGCTGATCTGTAAGAACTGGCTCCGTTTGCCCCAGCAGGCTAGGCTCCGCCTCCACATGCACCGGCTGAGTAGTCTCTGTCTTTGGCAGGAAAGATGGATCGACCAGGCCGTTCTTCAATGCATACAAGGTGGCTTCGGTGCGCGAAACCACCCCAATCTTCGTGAAAATGTTGCGCAGGTGAACCTTGACCGTGTTCGGGCTGATCACCAGGCGCGTGGCGATCTCCTTGTTCGAGACGCCCGTTGCCACCAGGCGCAAGATTTCGATCTCCCGCTCGCTGAGCGTCTCGTTGGTCAGGTCACTCATTTTGCCCTTACTCCCCCAGGTTAAACTTGCACAAGGCCTGCACCGGGCAAATAGGGCATTCTGGTTTGCGCGCATGGCAAATTTCGCGCCCCAGCCGGATCAGGTTGAGATGGCCCGGCCCGTACTGGTGCGGGTCGAAGGCCTGAGACAGGTAGGGGTGGGCATCTTCCACGCTGATTTTGTCTGGGCGCAAGCCAATGCGTCCGCTGACGCGATAAACGTGCGTATCTACCGGAAAAGCCGCTTTGCCCAATGCAAATTGCAGCACAATGGCCGCCGTCTTGGGCCCCACGCCCTTAAAGCGCATCAGCCAGGCCAGGGCATCGGCATCCGAATAAGCCTTGAGGAAACTTAAGTCCAGGTTGCCGCGCTCGGCAGTAATGGCCCGTAGCACCTCTTGGATGCGCGGACCCTTCTGGTTGCCCAACCCCGCCGGGCGGATGGCCTCAATGACCGTTTCGGAAGGCGCATCGCGCACTTGCTCCCAAGTGGGCAGCACTTTGCGCAGGGCGTAGAAAGCCAGGTCGCGGTTGCGGTCGTTGGTGTTCTGCGAGAGGATGGTCGAGACCAGCTCGTCCATCGCCTCCAGCGGCTCGCGCCACTCTGGAATGCCGTATACCTCTTCCAGGCGGCGGTAGACAGCCTGGGCGCGTTCGCGGTGAGCGGGGTCGAATTCAGCCATGCTAATCACGCTCCAGAGTGAAGGCAGCCCGCACCTCGCCGATTTCGAGTTTGCGCCAGTTATACAGCGGGCGGCGGTCGAAGGCTGCCAGTTGGACAATTTCTTCTTCACGGAGCGCGCCCAATTGAACAAGAACAGCCAGCGCAGCGGTGCCAACGGCTCGCCCGCCCTGGTCGCCATCGCTGATCTTCAAGGCCACCCCCAACGCCGGGGACCCAGGGCCCAGCGCGCCAGGACGGATGCCCATAGCTTGATACCCTTCTGCCCCGCCCTTAGAGATCACCCGCCCACTGGTCACTTGCATGATCAGCGTGTCCCAGCGGCCCGGCCCGGCAACCATATCCGGGTGCGCTGTCATGGCGTTCGCAATCCGCCGCAGCGCCGCGGTGCGTCTCTCCGGCAAGCCAGAGGGGTCTGCCAGCAAGGCGTAGGCGTGAGCGGCGTTGGTCAGCGGCGTGGCAAAGGTCGGCGCCGAGCAGCCATCAATACCCACCGGGATTTGCTCCGGCGGCAGAGAGACCATCTCGGCGAAGGCCTTAAGGATCACTTTTTGAACAGGATGCTCTGGGTTGAGATAATCCTCGATGCTGAATTGGCGCATTTTTGCGTTTGCCAACATGCCGGTATGCTTGCCCGAGCAGTTGTGACGGTTGGAGGTGGGCGTTTCGCCGCGCTCGCGCATGGCTCGCGCGGTGGTTTCATGCATGGGGTAATGGGTGCCGCACAACAAATCGGCTTCGCTGACCCCAATTTTTGACTGCATTCCTGTCAGAACAGCCACGTGATCCTCGGTGCCGGAATGGGAGGCGCAGGCAATGGCAATCTCGCGCTCTGAAAGCCCAAAAACGTCGGCAGCTCCATCCTCAACCATTGAGAGTGCCTGAAAGGGTTTAGCGGATGAGCGCAAATTAGCCCACGCCTGCGGGTCGCCATAGTGTGCGACCAGCCTACCCTGCGCGTCTGAAACAGCAACCGCGCCGAAGTGGATCGACTCGACCAACGGCCCGCGGGTCAATTCGACCAGTGGTTGGAAGGATTGCGGCATCTTATTCCTCGATAATCTCGGCTTGGGGCACGTAGCGGCGAATAAAATATTGGCGCAGGCCGTAGCGCAGCCTTTGCTCATACATCCCCTGGCGCGGCGCAGGCGCATCGAAATTCTTCATCAACTCAGGCACCAGGCTGGCTGTGTCTTCGGGCGAGCCCTTGGCTTTTGCCAGACCATCCACCAACTGGTGTACTTTTTGCAGGAAGTCCAGTTGAGCACGAACCTGTGAGTGAGCAGCCAAACCGCCGCGCCCGCTGACAATTTGAAATTCGCCATATTCCAGCGACAAGAGCTGCTCCAAACTGGCAATCCAGGCTGGCAGGTCTGCCCCAGCCAGGAAGGGCGGCTGGTTTAGCACCACAGCATCCCCCACCATGACGATCTTCAAATCTGGCAACACAGCCCAAATGGCCCCCGAGGCCGGGCCGGGGCTGTATTGCAGAATCAAAGGATGATCGTCCCAGTGGATATCGAGATGGTCGTTGAACGTTATTTCTGGGGGGGCCCAGCGGATGCTGCCGAGTCCGTTGATCAATTCCCATTCAGCGCCGGTTTCGGTGCCCTGTGCTTTGAAAGTGACCGGGCGGTTGCGGAAAACAGCCGCCATCTTTTCGTGCCCCACAACCGTGCAATCCATGTTTCGTGATCCCAGGGTGCGGTCAAAGTGCGCATCCAGGTTGATTAGCAGTCGGTCAACCCCACCACCCAGGTTGAGCAAGGCAGAGCGCCATGCGCGTGCATCCTCAGGACGGAAAGGCGAGTCGATTAGAAGCAGACCATGCGACCAATTGATCGCTGCCAGGGTGACCCCTGAATAAGTGGTCTCGATAAATACGTGATGGGCGAGTTCTTGCATACTCCTTCCTTAATAAAAAACGGGTAATTCCCTGCCCCGCTTAGGCCGGGGCGACAGGTAAAGTGAAGATGAAATGGCTGCCTTCGTTCACACGACTTTCAGCCCAAATGCGCCCGCCGTGGGCATTCACCGCCAGTTTGCAGAAAGCGAGGCCCAATCCCAGGCCCTTCGGGGCCCGCTCTTCCTGCAAACGAGTGAACTTGTCAAAAATTTGCTGCAGCGCGACGGGAGGAATTCCGGGGCCGTTATCTTTGACCGAAAATTCAATCTCGTCCCCGACCATCCGGGCGATTACAGAAATCTCCCCGTGATAGCTGTTGTATTTGGTGGCGTTATCCAGCAGGTTGATCAGCACCCGGCGGATCATATCCACGTCAGCCAGCACCGGGGGAATCTCAGCTTGCACATCAATATGCAGCACCTGGTTCTTGGTTTCAACTACCGGTTGAACTGCGTCTACCGCCTCGTGGATGAGGGTGTTCACATCCACTGGGTGGCGGTCAGAGACCACCTGCCCTGCCTCCAGGCGGTAGATGTCGAGCAGTGTGCTGATCAGGCGCTGCATCCGTTCTGAAGACCGCTGTGCGATGTTCAGCACCGGCTGCATGGTACCTCGATCCGCTGCGGGCGTGAGCATGTTGAGCATATCCAAACTGGAGATGATGTTTGACAGCGGCGAACGCAGGTCGTGATAGATCATGGCCATTAAATCGTCGCGCAGCGCGTCCAGGGCCTTGCGTGCCGAAAGGTCGCGCAGAATCCATTGTAAGGTGGGTACCGTGCCGGTATCCACCTTGCGAATATGCACTTCAACAGGCACCGGCGACCCGTGGTGAGAAAACAACAGCGCTTCCTGGCTAATTTCGCCACCATCCTCTAGCGCTGACCGGTGTTCATCCAGCCAGCCAGGGGGTAGATCGAGCATGTCACTCGCCGTGTGAGTGCTCAAGCTGTCTGGCTCGTGCCCGCTCATACGTTTAGACTGGCGGTTGGCTTCCAGAATGCTGCCGTTGAAATCGGTGATCCACACCGGGTCAATGCTGTCCTCGAACAACTCGTGGTAACGACGGTGAGCTGCCTGAAGAGAATCATACAACTGGGCGTTGTAAATGGCGATTCCGGCCTGGTCGGCAATGGCTTGCAGCAGGGCCAGGTGTTCTTCATTGAAGAAATCAGGCACAGGATGAACAATGGTCAACACGCCGACGGGTTGGTCACGGGTGATGATGGGAACGCAGATGGCGGATTTCGCGCCCGACTTTTCCGCAGCGTCATCTGGGCGGCGCAGCCAGCGGTCGTCCAGGCTGGTATTTTGAATGAGGGCGGCCTCGCGGTTCCGCATTACCCAGCCAGCCAGCCCGTGCTCCAGTGTGGCGCGCAGTTGATCGGCGGTATGTGGAACCAGGCGGTCATGAACAATGATGGCTCCTTCCACCGGCTCCTGGCGCTCATTCAGCACAATCACACTGGCCCGCTCCGCGCCTACATATTTGCTAGAGGAAGCCAGCACGCGCGCCAGCACGGTATGCAGATCCAGGTCGGTGGTTAACTCCCGACTGATCGTATAAAGCAATTCCAGCGAAGACCGGGTCACATCGGTCATCGTGCCCCCCGTAGCGTTCTGCCGTGATGTAGCATCATGCTGCCCGCCCCTCAAATGAGAAACGTTGATGGAGAATCAAAATCCAATCAGACCAGGGCTGCATCATCCTGCTGTGAGTATAGCATAAAACTTTTGCCGCCGCAGGACAATCCCTTGCCCCGCCCAGATAGCCTCTCTCAATTCTCTTGTAGCGGCGAGGCGAGTTGTGGAATAATGACAATCCGCGCGCAGTGCCCGTTCCACGTAGCGGCGCGATCTTCGCGCCCGGAAAATGGGAAGGCTCATTTCCGGTTGGATTGAAATCCCACCTCGTTACACCGAAACCCCTGCGGGGGTACCGCCCACCTTTTGTAGGTCGGGTTTCCTACCCGGCAACTTCTCAACCCAAGATCGCGGGAAGAGATTCCCGCGCTACGAGGAAAGACAGGTAATCTCGCCTTTTGCCTGTGTTTGTTTTAGACGATATAGAAAAGGAACGGGGATTTATTGATCATATTTTGATACGTAATTCGGCATGATTCAGCTACAATTCTCTAAAGAACGATGCGATAACTGTGATTTTCAGACTCGGGAGGAACTATGGAAAAGAAATTTGGCGCACTGCGGGTAGTGGGGACTCTGTATAAGGTTCTCGGTGTGATTCTGCTAGTACTCGGCATCCTTGGTGGGAGCATCATTTGCATTGGCGGAATTGTGGGCAGCACGGCCCTGCAGGACATGGGCCAGCAGTTCGGCATCAACCCCGGCATGAGCATTGCCGGCGCGGTGGTCAGCGGGGTGATGACCGTTCTGGGCACGGCCATTGGCGGCCTGACCATGTTTGCATTTGGCGAGGCCGTGTATCTGTTCCTGGCAATTGAGGAGAACACCCGCGCCGCGGCCAACCGGGGATAAAGAACCATCCGCGGTAACTAATCAGCCAGAGGCAGAACTGACCCGATTTTGATGTGTATGTGGGGTGCTTCGCACCCCACATACACATCAAAATCGGGAGCTTTCTCCACCCTCTGAGTCGTTACCATCCGCGAATAGTGAAACGAATGAACGAATGGTGCCGGCCTTCGTTCATTCGTTCTTGTTCGTGGACGGTTCCTGATGGGTGATGAGTTGTCCGTTGTATCGCTCTACAACCAGAGGATTTACGCGCTCTTCCTAGAATCCCAACTCTTTCAGGAGGGTGGATTCATCCTGCTTGCCGAGCTTCTTCCCCAGCAATTCTTCCCAGAACTTGTCGTCGTAGCGCCTTGAGCGCACCGGCAGCGGCATGGGCACGCCCCAACCCAGGAGCAGCACCTCTTCTTTGGGTTGCAGGCGAGCCAGCATCCCGCGCAGCGAGTCCTTGCTGGCCAGCCCCGAAAGCACCGCTTGAATATCCAGGTCGTCACCCAGCCAACCACAGATGCGCGTGCCCAACTGCGAGAGCACCTCATCGTAGATCTGCGAAGGGCGCTGGTCGATGATCAGCAGGGTGACGTAATACTTGCGCATCTCGCGCGCGATGGTGCTGAAAGCGGTCTGCGCGGCCATTTCGCGGTTGAGCAGCTTGTGGGCCTCTTCCACCACGATGACCAGCTTCTTGGGCTCGCTGGCTTTGCCGCTGCGGAAGTCGTTGGTCTTCTTCTCCCAGGCGGCGCGAATGCGGCGGGTGAGGATGTTGGCAACCAGCAGGTAATCCAGGTCGGTTTCAAAGTCACCAAATGACAGCACCACATGCTGCCCGGCCTCCAACGCTTTGACAATCTCACCAATCGTGTCGGCGGCGGGATGCTCTACAATATAGGGTTTGTTGAAGACCCGCCCCAGCTTGCTGTGCAGGCCCTCGGCGGCAGCCACGTTGACTCCGGCTCCGCCTGCCCAAAAGGCCACACTGTCGGGCGCGTCTACCTGCTTCCCCTCATCATTTTCCACCTTGGCCCCATACTTCATTTCTTTAAAGTGATGGAACCAGTTCACCCCAAATTCGCGATCCAGCGCCGCCAGGGTGGTGGGGGTGGTTTCTTTCAGGTTCAACTCGCGGGTCAGCATCTCGATGTCTGCCGGCTCGATATCTTTTTGGGCAATCTCCAATTGGAAATCACAGGGCGTGTTGCGGACGGTAGCGCCGCGCCCTAACCCCACCAGGCGCACCTTGCCAGGGAATTTTCCCTTTAAGCCAGGCACGCGCTGATTGGTATCGGAGGAGGTGTCATCGGGGCCGTACTCATTGTGCATGTCAAAGATCAATGCCCCAGCCACGTTGGATTGGATCAGCCCGGCTAGCAGCAGGCGGGTGAGGAAGGATTTGCCCGTGCCGGTGGCGCCAAACACGCCCGACGAGCGCTGCACCAGTTTTTCCAGGTCCAGGCACACCGGATGGCCTTGCTCGCGGGTATAGCCGATGATGAAGCGGCCTTTCTCGGCCGGGTCGCCGAAGATCTCGGCAATGTCACCCTTGCTGGCCATGCGCACGGGGGCGTGGTGAGCGGGGATGGTTTTGACCGGCAGGGGATGAGGTTTTTCATCTTTATGCGCAGCCCAATAGGTCTCATAGCGCGGGTCGCCGGGATCGGGCGGGCGTTCGGCCATCAAAGCGGGCATCACTTCCAGATTGGTAAACAAAGTCTGCCCGTGCAGCAGCGCGGCCAACCCGGCGGGCAGGCGCTGCTCGCTCTGTTCATCGGCAAAGCGCGGGTCGGTGGCGCCCAACTGTAAGTCGGTGACCAGCCCATAAAACAGCCAGTCACCGCTTTCTACCACCACAAAGGCCCCCTCCTGCACGCTGTTGGCCGGAACGGTGAGGCGCACGCGCAAGTTTTCTTTTAAGCTGCCGCCAACGATATAGCCGATTTGTTCTGGTTCCATACAACTCACCTCTCTTAGACCTGACAGGTTTTGAAAACCTGTCAGGTCTTGTGTACAAACTAGACAATATCCGCCAATGCGCCCAACACGCTCATCAACTGCGGGTAATCGTCGCGTAACAGGGTGATCAACTCCTGCACCGCGGCCTGGCCCCAATCTTCTCGCCCGTGGGTAGCCTGGGCAGCCTGCGTCTGGCGGATGTGCGCTGCCAGCAGTTCGCCCACCGGGACGTCCGCGGCGCGCAGCACATGGCGAAAGTAGCCAAATCGGCCTTCTCCGGTGAAACGGGCCACTTCACCCGGCTCACAGGCGTAAATGGCATCCAGGCTGAGCGGCGGGCGGGGCGGCAGCAGGTGCCAGATGCGCCCGTCCTGCTCATAGCCGGCGTGCAGCACGCTGAACTCCACCGGCACGTTGCGGTTCATGCGGTTGTCGGCCAGCACTTCTTCGTCTACCCGCTCCGAGGTAACCAACTGGCGCACCAACCCGTCGTCCTCAATGTGGATGTCGTAGATCAGACCGAAGATTTGATAATTATTTCCCAGCGGGATGCGCACCAGGCTGCCAAAAGCGGGCAGCCCCGCCTGGGCAACGCGGCAGCCCACCACGCACGCGCTTGTATTGGAGCGCAGCAACCGTCCGATTTCAATTTCTGGCATGTTCACCTCGTGTTACTCGAGTCTTTGGCGGTTTGTTTGGGCGAGCGGTCCCCTACCGCCACCCCCTGGCGGCGCAGTTCGCCGATGATCATAGACTCCACCTGCTCCTTTTCCTGGAAGCTGACCACGGCAATCTCGTGGGCGCGGTGGAGGATGTAGGGGTAGGGGCTGGCGCCCATCTGGGCGGCCTGAGCCAGCAGCACACCGTGCAGCAGGTCGAGCGAGGCGCGGCTTTCAGCCACCCAGCGAGGCACCTCGACCCGCGCCAGGTAGGGGTGTTTCTCACGCCCGACGTTAAGGTAGAAGAAATGCAGGCTCAACGCTCCGCTGAATGCCTGGGCCGACACCGAGCGCATCTCGAACACCGCCGAGCGCTGTCCCGGCTTGAGCAGTCCCGATAACAGGTCATAGTCGCTCACCGGGAAGAGGGGATGCTTGCGTCCGGCTTCATCCATTTCCCCATCGCACCGCAGCTTCACCAGCTCGAGCAGGCGGACCACCAGGTCGGAGCGCGGCTTGTCCACATACCCGGCGGTGATGGCGCCCATCTCAGCCAGGCTACCCAACACCTTTTTGTACTCTGCCAGGCGCGGACCAAATTCCTTATCGTCGCGCCCGCCGTGGAACAGTTCCAGAGGGCCATCGGTGAGGGTGACCACCGGTGTCTCTTCTTGTTTGGCCAGTTCGGCCTGCACTTTGCGCTCTTCCAGGTCGCGCATCAAGGCCACCACGTCGTCGCTCAAGTAGCCTTCCACGGTGCGGATCTCGTCATCAAACAGCAGGCGGCTTTGCACAAACTCGCGGGGCGCTTCACCGCTGTGCAAGCGAATCGCGCCCACGTTGATGGCCCCAAACTGCACCGGGCTGTTGCGGTCGGGAGTGATCTGCGAACCATCGGCAGCCAAAACGGTCACCGCCGTGCCGGGGACAGGTGCTTGCAGCCCGGCATCCAGCCGCTCGGCTTGTTCCTCCACGGGCACGGCGCAGCGCAGGGAGGTGTTCTTGGCGGCGCCCACCTGCACCAGATCGCGCAGGGTGTTGCTTTTGTCGGCATATTCCTTCAGCAGGGCAGCGGCCAGTGCCAGCTTCTCTTTTAAAGCCTCGGAACGTTGGGGAGCCTGCTCGCCCCACTGGTGGATTTGCTCGCGCGCCTGTTGAAAATTAATCGGCATGGTGTGTTCCTGAAATCTTCCTGGCCTTCAGTGGAATTGTATCTACTCCCGAAATCAGGGAAAGCTCCCGATTTTTCGTAGGGGCAATTCATGAATTGCCCCTACGAAAAATCGGGCCTTTTCCTCTTTGGTATGAGTCATTACACAGAATTACTCGAACATTTGTATTATTATACCACCCCAACCGCTCAGCCAGCGAAAGGAGAACTCCAAATTTAAGGTGTTTGTGAGGCATGGAACACCCCACAAACACCTTAAATTTGAAGACTTTTTTACTGTCTTGAATAACTCAGGAAAAGCTGCTCAACCTGCGCCTGCGCCTGGTTCAAGGTGCGGATGGGGTCCTGATGCTGATCCACCACAGACATGGCTGAGAAGCGGTATTCACTGATCATGCCGCCCAGGGCCATGTGATCGTAAACGCCCATGCTCATGATGAGCGTATCCTCAGGCAGCTGGCGAGCCAGGCGCAGCGTGTCGGGGTTGGCGATGGCCTCGTAATCCTTCGATTCCAGTATTGAACGCCGCGGCGGGATTTGCATTCCAGAGGCTGCTTCCTGGTCCATCAAGAAGCGAATCCATTGCCAGGATTCCTGAGGATGCTCGGATCCCTTGAAAACAAAGTAAGCGTCTACTTCTGCGAAACCAAAGGGCTCGCCATCCATGGTTGGCAGGGGCATGAAGGTGGTTTCGATCTCCACATCTGACCGGTACGCTACTACATCGATGAAGTTCATCCAGAAACCGCACTGAGAGGTGGTGATAAATTCCATCAACTGGTCATAATTTCGTTGTTTGGGTAGTATTCCATAAAATTCGTCCAGGTTGGCGTACCAATTCAACGAATCGATATTTTCGTTGGTGTTGAGCGTGGGTGCGCCAGGGTTAATAAACGAATCGATCACCCCGCCGCCGTACATGTAGCTGATGACCATTGGATCAAGCCACTGCGCGGTGCTGCAAAAACCATAATTGGCCTCGCCGGTGAACGGGTCTGGCTCGGGTTGATTAATCGCTTCGGCAGCGCGAACAAATTCCTCCAGCGTCCAACCATCCTCAATGGTGGGCAGCTCCACGCCGGCGATGGCGAACTTGTCCGGTTCGTAGAACATCACGTAGGGCGCAATGCCCGCGGGGATGCCCATCTGCTCCATTTCATCTTCATCGTTCTTCCTTTGCAGTCCTTCCAGGGCGCCAAACAGGTAATCATTGGCGGGAAATTTTGGATCCGTTTCGATATAGGAGTCCAAAGGGAGAACCTGATCTAGCAGTTCTTTGCCTACATAAGAAGATCGACCTCGCACCACATCGACGCTTCCTTCGGCCTGCTCGCCGCCCCACATGAGGCTGGTCATTTGCACCACCTCCACGGTGATGTGCGGATACTCCTTCTGGAATTCCTCGATCATCTCTGTATAATCGACCCGGGCGCTTTGATATACATAGCGGATGGTGACGGGTTCTTTCGGCGGGCCGAAGGAGATGCTACTGCAGGCTGTGGACGCCAGCATTCCGCACAGCACCAGCCCGACCAGTATTTTGTTAAACAACTTGTTCATGACCTATGCTCCTGGATAAATTTGCCCCTTGATGGATGAAATCCCCCTAATTTGAGACCTATTCTACCTCTAGCTGAGTGGTTTCATAGAGGAGTCATTGGGAATTAGCGAGGCGAAATCCGCATTTTGGGTGTGTATGCAGCGAAGCCGCATACACACCCAAAATGCGGTACCTACCACGGTAACTTACAATCAACCTCATAGAGAATGCCATAGAATTCTGGATTTTACAAGTTTTTGGGGAACTTATTTTCTTGAGGCGCGTCTTACTTCCAGAAAGGAAAAAAGGAAAACACTATGTTCAAAAAACTACTCCCCGTATTGATAACTGCCATTCTGGCGCTGGCGATCACTGCATGCTCCGCCGGAGGCGGCAGCCTGCCCGGCAAGTCGGAATTAGCGGTGCGCACGTTGAATGTGGCCGGGACCGGTAAGGTCACCCTGGCCCCTGATGTGGCTTACGTTTATATCGGTGTGCAAAGCCAGTCAGAAAATGTGAGCGACGCGCTCAACCAGAACAACGGCAAAGCGCAGGCCATCTCCAGCACGCTGGTTGAGTTGGGCGTGGACATCAAAGATATTCAGACCTCCAGCTTCAACATTTACCCGCAGCAGCAATACAGCCCCGAGGGTCAGATCACCGGTACGATTTACGTGGTGGATAACACCGTCAACGTCACCGTGCGCGACCTGAGCAAGCTGGGCGAGCTGCTGGACGCTGTCGTACGCTCGGGCGCCAACAATATTCATGGCATCAGCTTCGACGTGTTAGACAAATCCGCGGCGATCACCGAAGCCCGCAAACTGGCCATCGCTGACGCGCAGATGCAGGCTGGGGAACTGGCCGCTGCCGCCGGGGTGACCCTGGGTGAGCTGCAATCGCTGAACGCCTATACGAATACCAATGCGATCCCCTACTACAGCGCCAAGGGCGGGTATGACACCGCCGCTGCATCGACCGTGCCCGTGTCCGCCGGACAGATGATGATCAGTGTAGACGTCAACATGTCCTACGAGATCAAATAAGAACCTAATACCACACAACACGAACACAGCGAGCGCAAAGCGCTCGCTGTGTTCGTGTTGTGTGGGTAACTACTCGGAAGGCGGGGTTCTTCGACCTCAGGCTGAGTAGTACTTTTGCAGCATCTTCGTAACTGCTCAGAGGGTGGGGAAGGTCCCTGAATTTGAGGTGTATGTGGGGTGCTTCGCACCCCACATACACCTCAAATTCAGACCTTATCCACCTCTGGCTGAGTAGTAACGAATCTTCTACTAATACGCTATTCCGCTGATGCGGTTCAGTGTGTCCAGGTGATGGGTGGCCTGGATACGGCGGTAAGTGCCGGTCAAACCGCGCATTACCAAACTATCGGTCGTGGCACCGTTGCCATAATAATCCACGCCGCGCAGCAAATCTCCGTTGGTAATTCCGGTGACCGCAAAGAACACATCCTGGCTCGCCACCAGGTCATCAATGCGCAGCACTTTGTGGAAGTCGTAGCCTAGTTCGCGCCCGCGGGCCTCTTCCTCGGGCGTGCGCGCCACCAGCCGCCCCTGGATGTTGCCGCCCATGCAGCGCAGCGCGCAAGCTGCAATTACGCCCTCGGGGGTGCCGCCAATACCCAACAGTACGTCGATTCCGGAAGCAGGCCAGGCAGTCATCAAGGCCCCATTCACATCCCCATCAGGGATCAGGCGGATGCGCGCCCCGCAAGCGCGCACGGCTTGGATTAAATCGGCGTGCCGGGGGCGGTCGAGAATCATGACGGTCAGGTCTTCAACCTTATCGCCCTTGGCCTGGGCAATCCGTTTTAGATTTTCCGCGGGCGGGGCATCCAGGTCGATGACGTCGCGTGCCTCTGGGCCGACAGCGATTTTATCCATGTACAGCACTGGCCCAGGGTTGAGCATGGCCCCGCGCGGCGCAAGCGCCACGGTGGCCACCGAATTCCACTGTCCATGAGCCAACGGGCGCGTGCCATCAATCGGGTCGACGGCGATATCCAGTTCGGGCGGGTTGCCGGTGCCGAGATGCTCGCCGTTATACAGCATGGGAGCTTCATCTTTCTCGCCCTCGCCTATGACGATGACGGCATCCATCTCGATGGTGTTGAGCACAAGGCGCATTGCGTCCACAGCAGCCTGGTCGGCGGCAATTTTGTCTCCGAGCCCCATCTGCCTTCCAGCCGCCAGCGCAGCGGCCTCCGTCACCCTCACCAAATCCAAAGCCAGATTCCGGGTGGGTTTGTTATCAGGCAAGATTACCTCCACAAGAACGTGATCAGGTAATATCCCAGGGGGGCGGCCCAAAGCCACGAGTCGATGCGATCCATCACCCCGCCGTGTCCGGGCAGGAGGTTGCTGGTGTCCTTCAGCCCAAATCCACGCTTGAGCAGGCTTTCGCATAGGTCGCCCAGTGGGCTGAGCGCCGAGATGACGAACCCGATCACCACAGCCTGCTGCAAGGTGACCAGGGGGTTGAAGCTGCGCCAGATGGCCGCCAGGGCAACAGTAGCGGCGGTCCCCAACACCACCCCGCCGATGTAGCCTTCCCAGGATTTCTTGGGACTGATGCGCGGGGCTAACTTGTGCTTGCCAATGCGGCTGCCCACAAAATACGCACCCGCATCACTCAACCAGGTGGCGGGCAGTACCAGCATAAACCACACCAACCCCGCAGGCATATCGCGTAGGGAAATTAAATACGAACCGAGCCAACCCAGGTAGAGAACGCCACCCAGGTTAATGTTGAAATCCAGAGCCGCAGTATCCTCGCTTTTGGCATAGCGGAACACCTGGATGGCCATATTGCCTAGCGCCAGCAGCGTGAGCACCGGCGCGGCCCACTCGAACCCATTCAAGTGGCGGGTGAAAACCAGCAGCGCCACGCCACCCGAAAGAATCAGCAACGAAGGCCGGTACCCACCCAGGCGGAACATACGCCAATATTCCCATCCGGCGTAGCTAAGAACGGCTATGACCAAAGCAGCGAACGGCCAACCACCTACAGTGATGGCAGCAATGCCAAAGGGTACCAGAGCAATGACAACCAGCAATCGCTGGGAGAGAGCGCTCAGTTTAGTCAATGCTGCCGTCTGAGGCAACGAGTCCATAACGGCGATCCCGGTGGCCAAAATCTACCAACGCTTTATAAAATTCATCGCGGTCAAAATCGGGCCAGAATGTGGGGGTAATGTACCATTCCGAATAGGCGCCTTGCCAGATGAGGAAATTGCTGACGCGCATCTCACCGGACGTACGAATGATTAAGTCGGGGTCGGGCACGCCCACAGTGAACAGATACTCGGAGACCAGTTCGGGGGTCACCTTCTCGGCGGGGATTCCTGCGCGAATGATGTCGCGCATGGCGCACACAATTTCATCCCGCCCGCCGTAGTTGAAGGCCAGATTGAGCACCAGGCGGGTGTTATTTTGGGTCAGTTCTACCGCGTCGAGCACCTTTTCTTGCAGCGTGGGCGGCAGGCGGTCCAGATGGCCGATATGGCGGAGTTGAACACCTTCCCGGTGCAATTCGTTCAACTCGCGATCGATCACCTCTGCCAGGATATTGAGCAGCCCCTCGATCTCTTCTTGCGGCCGGCCCCAATTCTCAGTGGAAAATGCATAGATGGTCAGGTATTTGACGCCGAATTCCACGCTGGCGCGAATGACGCGGCGCAAATTCTCGGTGCCCGCTTTGTGTCCTGCCAGGCGCGGCAGTCCGCGCTTTTTGGCCCAACGACCATTCCCATCCATGATGATGGCTACGTGAGTAGGAACCTTGGTCAGGGCTGTCTTAACGTCTTTGGGTGTCATGGGTTTTCCGGAGGAATTACACCTCCATGATCTCTCTTTCCTTGCGCTGACCGATGAAGTCGGTTTCCTGAATGAATTTATCGGTCAGTTTCTGCAGTTCTTCTTCCGCCTTCTTCAGATCGTCTTCCGAGATCATTTTCTCTTTTTCAAACTCGCGCAAATCCTTGATCAAGTCGCGGCGCACATTGCGCACAGCCACCCGGCAGTCCTCCAGCCGGGCGTGGACAATCTTCACCAGGTCGCGGCGGCGTTCTTCGGTCAGCGGGGGGATGGTCAGCCGGATGACTTTGCCATCGTTGTTGGGGGTCAATCCCAGGTCTGAGGCCAGGATGGCCCGTTCAATGGCCTTGAGCCCGGTTGAATCGAAGGGACGGATCATGAGAATGCGCGGTTCAGGTACGCTGGTGGTTGCCAGTTGAATCAACGGCGTGGGTGCGCCGTAATACTCAACCTGTAACCGTTCCACCAGGGCTGGGCTGGCTCGCCCGGTTCGGATTGCGCCCAAATCATCTTCCAGGGTTTGAATAGCGCCTTTCATGCGCGTTTCAGCTTCCTTGAGGGTTTCCTTAATCACAGCGGCCTCCTAAGTATCAGGATCATCCCACCCAGCCCCCGTCATCGTTGCGGTGGTTTGCTTAAGCATACCTTAAATTGTAAAAATCCGCTACTTAGCGCCGAATTAAATTTTTTGGTGCTTTAGGAGTCGCCGTGATAGGTCTCGCATTTTCGAGGTATGAGGACGGCTTCTCTGCCCTCATACCTCGAAACACGGATTTCACCAGGCCAATTGCCAATAAACATCTTAAAAGCGAGCGGCGTGGACCAAAGCCCACGCCGCTCTTTAAAAATCTGTGAGTTGTTCGTTCAGGATTAGCTTAATGCGCGCTCGCCCTTGCGCCCCATCGCTTCGGCAACCACCAGGAAATCGGTGGCAGAGATCATTCCCACCACCATTCCAGCGCTATTCACGACCGGGAGGTGATGGATTTTCTTTTCGTGCATCAACTTGGCGCAGTCGGCAACTGGCATATCCGCCGGCACGGAGATGACCGGACTGGTCATGATCTCGGATACCTTGACCTGCGCCGGGTTGCGCTCGGAGGCGACGATCTTATCGCAAACATCGGTGGAGGTAATAATGCCATATTCCGGGTTGTTGGGGCTTTTGTTCACGATCAAGCTGTTGATGTAGCGACGGCGCATGGTCGCCAGGGCATCGGTCACGGGAATATCCGGATCGACAAAGACAACCAAGTCAATCATCCAATCACGCACGGTGAACTGCATACGACACGCTCCTTTTGAGTCTGGAATGGTTGGATAGGCTCGCTCAGGTGTCTTCAGTATAGCAAAAACGCCGGCGAAATTGCAAGTTCTCCACAATGCTGAGATTTGAGTACAATATCTGTAACTACTTTAACAAGGTCACATTAAGAACATCGTCAAACTACTCAGCTAGAGGTGAAAGAGAAATGAGTGATAACCAGGCAGTGATAGACGCGTTGAAGGCAGCCGTGGAAGCTGCGCCAGGCAACCAGGCTTTGCGTGCCCACCTGGCAGGGCTGCTGCTGGAGGCCGGGCAGTTTGAGGATGCCGTCACCCATTACCGCAAGGCGCTGGACGCCGCGCCCGCCGATTCCACACTAAAGGCTGCTCTGGCGGAAGCCTACCTGGGCGCAGGCAAATCCGATGTGGCCCGCGTGGTGCTGGACGACCTCATGCGCTCCAGCGGCGCTGCCCCCTCTGCCTTGCTGCGCGCCGCGCGCCTGTACTTGCGCCTGGAGAGCCTGCCCGAAGCGGCTCATGCCTATCATCAAGCGCTGGTGGGTGACCCCTCTCTGACGGACTCAGACCTGGAAGATCAAGTGGGGAACGTGCCGTTGGAAGAGCACCCGCCCGAGAAAACCGAGTCTCAACGCTTGACGGTGGTTTCTACCGAGGAAGACGGCGGCCCGCTGATCGAGGTCGAGCGCCCGCGCATCACCTTCAAGGATGTGGGCGGGATGGATGCGGTCAAAGAAGAAATCCGCATGAAGATCATCTACCCGCTCAGCAACCCCGACCTGTTCCGCGCTTACGGCAAGGCCATCGGGGGTGGCATCTTAATGTATGGGCCGCCCGGCTGCGGCAAGACTTACCTGGCTCGGGCTACCGCCGGAGAGGTGCAGGCCAACTTCATTTCCATCGGCCTGCATGATGTCCTGGATATGTACATTGGGCAGAGTGAGCAAAACCTGCACCGCATCTTCGAAGTGGCTCGCCGCCAGACGCCTTGCGTGTTGTTCTTTGACGAGGTGGATGCGCTGGGCGCCAACCGGGCCGACATGCGCCACAACGCCATGCGCCAGGTCATCAACCAGTTCTTGGCCGAACTGGACGGAGTGGACACCTCGAACGAAGGACTGTTGATCCTGGCGGCCACCAACACGCCCTGGTACGTGGACCTGGCCCTGCGCCGCCCAGGGCGCTTCGACCGTGTGCTATTCGTCCCGCCGCCCGATACCGTCGCCCGTGAAGCCATCCTGCGCATTCACATGGCAGGCAAACCTGTTGAACGTATCGATTACGGCCGCCTGGCGCGCGAAACCCGCGAATTCTCCGGCGCCGATTTGCGCGGGCTGGTGGACCGGGCTGTGGAGCGCAAGCTGCACGAAGCTATGCGCAGTGGAAAGCCTGTGCCGCTGACTACTCAAGATTTGCTGTTCACGATCAAAGAAACCCGCCCTACCACCCGCGAGTGGTTCGACTCGGCCCGTAATTACGCCGTGTACGCCAACGAGGGCGGTATGTATGACGATATTCTCACCTATCTCAAAATTCGCAAGAACGATCTGCCCCAGGCATGAACAAAAAAGATCCTGCTCAGAACTCCTTTGAGCGCGGCCTGGGCTTGTATGAGCTGCGCCAGTATCCGCTTGCCGAGGAGATGTTTCGCAAAACGCTGGCCCGCGCCCCGCAGCACGCCGCGGCCCATGCCTATCTGGCCCTCAGCCTGCTGGCCCAGCACTCTGCCGCTAACCCGAAGCCCGAGCAACTACACGAGGCGCTGAGCGAGGCGCGCAAAGCCACTGCCGCGGCTCCCGACCAGGCCTTTGCGTTCTATGTTTTATCCTGGGCCAGCCTGATCAACGACCGGGAGAATGAAGCCCTGGAGGCCGCCAAAACCGGCATGCGTTTGCAGCCCGAGGACACCTGGGGGTATCTGATTTACAGTTCAATCTATATCAATCGCGGCGAATGGGAAAACGCCTTGCGCTCGGCGGAAACCGGGCTGCGCCTGGACCCCAAGCATGTGGGGCTGCTCAACAAGCGTTCCTATGCGCTGATCATGCTGGATCGTATAAACGAGGCGGAAAACTCCCTGTTGTCGGCCCTGGCCCTGGACCCCAACAGCGACACGGCCCATTCGCATCGCGGCTGGCTGGCACTGCACAAGAACGACCGCTCGGCGGCCCTGAAGCACTTCCGCGAAGCCCTGCGCCTGGACCCGCAGTCGGAGGCGGCGCGCAAGGGTTTTTTAACCGCCATGAAAGCCCGCAATCCTCTGTACAACCTGTTGCTGCGCTATTCGCTGTTCACCAGTCGCCTGAGCCGTGAAAATGCAGTCAACTTTGCCCTGGCTCTTTCTGGTTTCTATACCGTATTACACCTGATGGCCCAGGCTTTCTTTCCCTTGTACTTGATTTACTGGCCTTTTCGAGTTTTCTACTCGATTTTCGCCTTTTTTACCTGGACAGCCGACGCCTTCTTCTACCTGCTGCTCGGCCTGAGCCGCTCGGGGCGGCTGTTGCTCTCCAAGGATGAAAAAGCAGCCGGGGCGGCCTTCGGCGTGTGCAGCGCGCTGTTCCTGGGCAATTTCATCGGGGCTATCATCCAATGGGAATGGGGCTTTGCAGCCGGGGCGGTGCTCTCGGTGTTGATGATGCAGCCCGTGGCGGCCATCTACAAGCTCAGCCCGCAAGCCAAGGGCCGCCGCGCCGTGCTGGCGGTGCTGGCCACCTGGCTGGGCATCACTGCGGCCTGCGCTCAAACCGGGGCTTTTCTCATGCAGCCCTGGGCCATCCTGGTGCTGGTGTTCTTCTTCTTCGGCTGGGTCACCTTCCCCTGGATTGCCAACTTGCTTATCCTGGTCGAATAGGCCGCTTCCCTTGAGGGCACATCCATGAACTTTATCTTCTTCATCCCCGACGAGCTCCGCGCCGAAAGCACCGGTTGTTACGGTCACCCTTTGGCGCGCACCCCCAACCTGGATGCGCTGGCCTCGCAGGGCACGCGTTTTGAGCAGTGCCACGTGCAGAATACCGTCTGTGCCCCCTCGCGCTGCAGCCTGATGACCGGCTGGTACCCACACGTGCGCGGGCACCGCACCCTCTGGCACCTGCTGCGCCCCGATGAGCCCAATTTGCTGCACAGCCTCAAGCAAAACGGTTATGACATGCGCTGGTTCGGCAAAAATGATTTGCTCTCCCCGCCAGCCTTTGCCGATAGTGTTAGCGAGGCGCGTAATTGCGGTAAAAGCGCTTTTAACTTCCCTGTTTTACCCTATGAGGACCCGCGCTATTACACCTTTCTGGCGGGGCCTTATGAACGACCGCTCGAAGAACACAGCGATTACGCCAACGTCATGGCTGGGGTGCGCTATTTGCAATCCAAACCGCAGCAGCCTTTCATGCTGTACCTGCCCTTGACCTTCCCACACCCGCCCTACGGCGCGCCAGTGGGGTGGCACGGGCGCACCGACCCCAACGCGCTGCCCGCCTTGCGCCCACCCGGTCTGCCCGGTCGCCCTGCCCATTTTGACCTGATCCGCGCCAGCCGCCGTTTGGACCAGTTGGACGAGTCTGTTTTTCGGCAGGTGAATGCCCTATACCTGGATATGACCGAGTTTCTCGATCACTGCCTGGGGCTGCTGCTGGACGCACTGGCGCAATCGGGTTTGGAGGAGGACACCGCCGTATTCTTCTTCTCCGATCACGGCGACTACGCGGGGGATTACGGGCTGGTGGAAAAATGGCCCAGCGGCATGGAAGACGTGCTGACTCGTGTGCCGTTGGTGGCGCGCATCCCCGGCGGCGCCGCAGGGCACACCGCCAGCGCTCCGGTGGAGTTGTTCGACGTGATGGCTACCACGCTGGAGCTGACCGGAATCCCGGCCGGGCATACCCACTTTGCCCGCAGTTTGGTGCCGCAGTTGCAGGGCAGGGATGGCGACGCGGCTCGGGCAGTATTTGCCGAGGGCGGCTATGCCCGCCACGAGCCACACGCCTTTGAAGGCGACCCCGTGCGTGACGCGCCGTTTTCCATCGACCCCAAGCAAATCTATTACCCCAAAGTCAGGGTGCAGCAGGAATATCCTGATTCAGTGGGCCGCGCGGTGATGATCCGCACGGTGACGCACAAGCTGGTGCAACGCCCTACCGGAGTGAGTGAGTTCTACGATCTACGCAGCGACCCGCTGGAACTGGTCAACCGCTATCACGACCCGGCTTGCGCACAGGATCGTGCAGAGTTGGAGCAGCGCCTGCTGGAATGGTACATCCAGACCAGTGATGTGGTGCCTTTTGAACAGGACCCGCGCGGTTTGCCTGCTTGAGAGAAGGAACATGGCTGTTCTAGAAATCGTCGAAGCGCAAAATGAATGGATCGATTTTGTGCGGGAACAATGCGGGTATGATTTGAGCCGATCTTTGTAAGGGGTAGTTCATGAACTGCCCCCTACAAAGCACAACTGCCGTCTCGGGTAGGGGCAGGTCTTTAATGCGGGCCTTGCCGTCCTGTTGAACGAATACATAGCGGGCTAGAAGTGTGGGTTCACCCGGCAGACCTGCCCGGTCTTCACACCCGGAGGGTCTACCGGGTAGATGCGCAAACCTGGCCCGCCGAGATGTTTTGCAAGCAACTGCACCTAGCCGGTATTGAAGACCCTCCGCTACAAAGAATTAAGAACGGCACGAGGATTGGGGCGCCGCCCCAATCCTCGTGCCGTTCGGAAGGCAATCCCTCCCGAAGGACGTTAATTGTTCTGGAAGGTGATCGAAACCGTCATTCCCCAGCGCAGGCGCGCATCGGGGTCGTTGAGTTTGAGTTTGGCCGGGTAGACCACGTCTCCGCCCTTCTCGCGATACGCATCGCCGATCGACTCCACCACGGCGGTCATGGTCAGGTCCGGCAGCGCATCCGCTACCACCTCCACCTCTTCACCCACTTCCAGGTCAATCACATCGATCTCGGTCAGGTCGACGGTCTCAACGTAGAGGACCGACAGATCGGCAAACACCACCATCGTCTGTCCGGTCAGGGCAGTTTCTCCCGCCGAAATATTGATCTGCAATACGGTCCCGGCATAGGGTGCCTTGATGACGGTGTTGCTCAGCGCTTGCTGGGCGGCAGGCACCTGCGCCTGGGCCTGACTCAAGCGCGCTTCTGCCAGCGCCAGGGCCTCGGTGTCGGGGCCATCGGCACGGCGATCCAGGTCGCGCTGCGCTTCGGCCTGGGCGGCCTCCGCCAGCGATACAGCCGTGCGTGCCTGTTCCAGTTCGTTCACCAGGCGGTCGTATTCGCGCACCAAATCGTCATAACGAAGCTGAGCGGCTTCCAGGGCATTTTCCGCGTTCGTGCGCGTGGAGTTGTCTTCGTCCAGGTCTTTGTATTTATCCACATCTTCCTGGGCGTCATCCAGATCTTCTTTGGCATCGTCCAGACGCACTTTGGCGTCATCGATCCGCTGCCGGAAGGCATCGGTATCCAGCTCGTCCAGTTTCTGGTGGGCTTCCACGGCGGCCAGTTTGGCGTCCAGTAAGGTTTTTTCGGCCTGAGCGCGGGCCAGGTCGGCGCTGCGCTGGAGTTTATCCAACGCTTGTTGGGCGTTTAACTGCTCCAACTCGGCGGCTTTCAGGCCGGCTTCGGCCTGGGCGCGGTTGTCCAACTCAATCAGCACCGTGCCTTGATCGACTACCTGGCCCTCGCTCACCAGCACGGCTCCCACCGTGCCTGGGGAAACGAAGGACAGGTTGGCATAATCACGCGGCATAACCCGCCCTTCAATGACAATCTGGTTGGCTGGCTTGGCCGGCGCATCGGCTGCCGGAGCGGCCGTGGGGGTGGCTTGCTGGCCGTCGAGCAGCCCGCAAGCGCCCAGGGTCACGGCAACCAGAATACTGAGAATGATTTTCGCTAAGGTTTTCATGATTCGCTCCTCCAAAAATTACTCAACACTGCTCGCGCAAAGGTGAAATAGTTATTTCTCCCAGCTTCGATAAGTAGACAAATTACTCATATGCCAGCACTTCGCGGATGGTGAGGCGCGCGGCATTGAAAGCAGGCAGCACGCTGGCCGAAACGGACAGCACCAGCACCACGCCCAGCCAGATCAGGAACCCGGTGGGTGTATAGGTAGGCGTTGCGGGCGCATCAAACAAGGCCATGCTGATCGTATTCGACATCAACTGGCTAATCGGCAGCCCCGCCAGCGAGCCCAGCAGCCAGCTAATTCCGCCGATGATCATTCCTTCCACCAGCACCAGCGAGATGACGGCCCCGTCGGATGCGCCAATGGCCCGCAGAACGCCGATCTCACGGGTGCGCTCCATCACGTTCAAGCTCATGGTGCCCATCAGGCCAATGCTTCCCACCAGGGCCGTGAGCAAGGCCATGATCAGCAGGAAAGTAGTCAAAATCGTCAGGCCGTTGGTGGTGGTTTCCACCAGCTCGAGGCCGGGAGTGCTTTCAGCCACATCAAAGCCGCGGCTGCGCAGCAGCGTTTCCACTTCCAGGGCCAACTGCTTTTGCTCCGCCAGGGTCAGGTCGTGCCCACGCTGCGCCACCACGCGGTAGGCAGCAGCCTTGTTGCGCTGGCTGATCAGGTCGGAGAGGTAATCGTAATTGGCGTAGGCCAGGTAGCCGCCGCTCTTTCCGGCCAACTGGAAAAATCCTACCACTTCCCATTCGTATTCCTTGCCATATAACTTTAACTGTAAAGTGTCGCCCACTTTCAGGTCGGGGAAGGTGGATGTAAAGCGCTCATTGACAGCAATCGCGTTTGTGTCGGCTGCATCAATCCAGCGCCCGGCAAGAATCACAGGGTCAACCAGTTCGCTGTCGCCTGGCGGGGCCAGGATATGCACCGCCTCGCCGGTGGAACCATCCTCGAAGACCAGTTCGGCGGTGGCCGCCGACCAGCCTTCCACGATGAGCGGCTCGGGAAAATCGGCCAACACAGACTGAACCCGCGAAATGCGCTCCGGCGCGTCCAGGGTCAGATTGATATCCGCTAAAAAGTAGTTGCTAATCCGGGCAATATAAGCGATGATATAGGCTTCCACGTTGAAGGTGGCGATGAACAAAGCCCCGCCCAGGGTAAGGGTCAGCAGGGTGAGGGCCAGCCGCCCGCGCCGCCGGAAGGTGTTGCGCAGCGAGATAATGAGCGGGCGCGAGATACCGCGTGTTTTCTCCAGCCAGCGCATGAAACGCCCCTGCGGAGGGGCTTCGGCCTGGGTCAAGCCGCTAATGGCTTGCTGAATAGTGATGCTTGACCCGCGCAGGATGGGTCCCAGCCCCGCCAGGATGGGCACCAACACTGCCAGAACAGCCTGCAAGATAACCGCCAGTGGAGTGATACGCAGGGAGAGCACCTCGGTGTTGATAGCCTCCGAGATGAAGCGGGCCATGGCAAAGGAAGCCTCAGACGAAAGCGGCACAGCCACCACGAAGGCAATCACTCCGTAGAGCACAATCAAGGTGATGTAAATCTGGATGATGTGCCTGCTGGTGGCGCCAATGGTTTTCATGGTGCCAATCTGCTGCACCTGTTGGTTGAGCAAGGCAGAGAGCGTGTTGGTGATCAAGAAGCTGCTCAAGAAGACGACAAAGAAACCCAGCATGAACAGCGTGCCGGTCATGGC
>JAFGLU010000018.1 GCA_016927865.1 Anaerolineaceae bacterium | reverse complement strand
TTTCCGCCATCTTTTCTACCGCTTCCGTGCTAAACTCCATTGTGAGCCTCCTGTTCTGATTTTGGTGTGGAAACCTTATCTTAACAGATTGGCTCTCTTTTTGACCACCTTTCTAACAACTTTTGAGTGCACCCCCTTTGGAACGCAGAATCCAATTTTTGGGATTATCAGCTATAATGACTGTTCCAGGAAAGCGGCTCATGCGGTGGGGAAAATTACCTCACCCGCTGAGCCTGACTTTCTGTATAATACCGGGTAGGAGCATTTTGTTATGACAGGTTTTGTCCGCCAATCACTGCCGGCGCTGATTCGTTCTGCGCTGCCCGATGCAGTGTATGAAGGTGAACTGCCGGATGTGCGCGTGACCGGGGTGACCTATGATTCGCGCCAGTTGCAGGCCGGGTTCGTCTTTGTGGCTTTTCAAGGCTATTCGGTGGACGGGCACCGCTATATCCCGCAGGCCCTGGAACGAGGGGCGATTGCGGTTGTGGGTACTGAAGATTTGCGCAACCTGGAAGTGCCCTATATCCGGGTAGCGGATTCGCGGGCGGCGCTGGCGGAGCTGGCGGCGGCTTTTTATGACCACCCGGCCAACCAAATGACCGTGATCGGAATCACGGGTACAGATGGCAAAACCACCACGGCGAATTTGATCTACCATATCCTGCTGGCAGCGGGGCTGCCCGCGGGAATGATCTCTACGGTCAACGCAGTGATTGGCAAAGAGGTGATGGATACGGGCTTCCATGTGACCACGCCGGAAGCTCCGGAGGTGCAGCGCTATCTCACGCGGATGCGGGCCGCCGGGCTGACCCACGTGGTACTCGAATCGACCTCGCACGGTTTGGAGCAGCACCGGGTGAGCGGCTGCGGGTTCGATATCGGCGTGCTGACCAACATCACCCACGAACACCTCGATTTTCACGGCTCTTATGAGGCTTATCGGGCAGCAAAAGCGCGCCTGTTCACCATGCTGGCCCAAACGCCCGAGAAAGACTGCGGCAATCCGCGCCTGGCGGTGCTCAACCGAGACGATTCGTCTTACGAGTATCTGAGTCAGGTGACGGCGGTGCGGCAGGTGTCCTATGGTTTTGATGAACGGGCCGACCTGCGTGCGGTGGATGTGCGCTATGAATCGGATGGGCTGCATTTCACCGCTAAAGGGCCGGACTTTACGCAAGAAATCCATACCTGCTTGTTGGGGGCTTACAATGTCTCCAACTGCCTGGCAGCCATCGCGGCGACTGTGATGGGGTTGGGGTTAGATTCGCAGATCGTTCAGCGGGGCATTACCAGCCTGCCGGGCGTTCCGGGGCGGATGGAGCGAATTGCGATGGGCCAGGGTTTTTTGGCGGTGGTGGACTTTGCTCACACACCCAACGCCTTGCGCGCAGCGCTGACCGCTGCCCGGCAGATGGTCACGGGGCGAGTCATTGCCGTGTTTGGCTCGGCGGGACTGCGCGACCGAGAGAAGCGCTTCATGATGGCTGAAGCTGCCATTGGGCTGGCGGACGTGAGCATATTAACCGCCGAAGATCCGCGCACCGAGTCGCTGGATGAAATTCTGGCGGCGATGGCCAAAGGAGCTCAGAAGGGGGGCGGGGTGGAAGGCGAGACGTTCATCCGCGTGCCGGACCGGGGCGAGGCACTGCGGCAGGCGGTGGCAATGGCTCAGCCGGACGACATGGTGATTGCCTGCGGCAAAGGCCATGAGCAGTCGATGTGCTTCGGCGAGATCGAGTATGCCTGGGACGACCGCACTGCGCTGCGCGCGGCGCTGGCCGAAAGCCTGGGCGTGGCTGGGCCGGAAATGCCTTACCTGCCGACGCGAGAAAAGTAAATATGCTTGAACCGGAGTTTTGGAAAAAGAAAACCTTGAGCGAGCTCTCCCGTGAGGAATGGGAAGCGTTGTGCGACGGATGCGCCCGCTGCTGCCTGTATAAGCTGGAGGACGAGGACACCGGGGAGATTTATTACACCAACGTGATCTGCAAGCTAGTGGATAGCTACCGCTGCCGCTGCACCGATTACGCCAACCGGGCCCGGTTGATGCCGACTTGCCTGGTGCTAGACGCCGACCTGGTGACGCAGTTGAAGTGGATGCCCAAGACTTGCGCTTACCGCCTGCTGGCGGAGGGCAAGGACCTGGAGCCGTGGCACCCGCTGGTTTCGGGGCAGCCTGACAGCGTCCACCGGGCGGGCATTTCGGTGCGTTACCGCGTGGTCGAAGAGCGCGATGCCGATATGGATGCGTTGGAAGATTATATTGTAGATTGGCTAGGATAAAATACAAGGAGATACGATGGGAACTTATAAGATGATTGAACTGGTGGGAACGTCGAAGGTCAGCCTGGAAGACGCGATTTCGGGCGCAGTGGCGAAAGCCGGCGAGACCAGCGCGGTGCGTTGGTTCCAGGTGGTTGAGATCCGTGGTGCTGCCGATTCCGGAAAGGTTCAGGAGTGGCAGGTTACGGTGAAGATGGGTGTGCAGGGCGGATAATCCGCTCTTCGGCGTGTCAAATGTCATCGATTCCGCCCCGCTTTCCTTTTTGGAAGCGGGGCGGTGATATAATGCCCGCCTTGTGGGAGCAGTATAGAAATACTGCCTGTTTCACAATCATTTCCAAGCGAGAGGATCTAATACCATGTCCAAATCATCACCCAATCCGCAACGCGATGGGTTCACTACTGCGTTGGGAGTCATTGCAGCCACTTTGGGCTCGGCCGTTGGACTGGGAAACATCTGGAAGTTCCCATCCCTGACCGGCACGAATGGCGGCGCGTCGTTTCTGTTCATCTATATTATTTCGACTTTGCTGGTCGGCTTGCCGGTCATGATTTCAGAACTGATGATGGGGCGAGCCGCGCGCGCCGATGCGGTGACCACCCTGCAGAAGCTAGCTCCGCGCAAGCAGCCCTGGTGGCTGGCGGCGGCTCTGGGCGTTCTGGCGGCCTTTTTGATCATGGCCTTCTACACCGAAGTGGCGGGCTGGGTGTTCGCTTACATTTTCAAATCGCTGGGCGGCGGACTGCTTTCCACCGACCCGCAGGTGACCTCAGAGGCCTTTACCGCCTTGATCACCGACCCCTGGCAGTCGTTGATCTGGCAGTGGGTGGTGCTGGCGGTGGTGGGCGCTATCATCCTGTTGGGTGTCTCCAAGGGTATCGAAGGGGCTACCAAGCGCTTGATGCCGATTTTGTTTGTCATCCTGCTGGTGCTGTGTGTGCGCAGTCTGACCCTGCCGGGCGCAGGCGAGGGGCTGGCCTTCCTGTTCAAACCGGACCTGACCAAGTTGTCGGCGGCGGCTGTGCTGACGGCGATGGGGCTGGCTTTCTTCAAGCTGTCGGTGGGCATGGGCACCATGATCACCTACGGCAGCTACTTCCGAGAAGATCAAAACGTGCCTAAAACCGCCGCGCAGGTGATGCTGGCGGATTTGACCGTTTCGATCCTGGCGGGTATCGCCATTTTCCCGGCGGTGTTCTCCTTTGGCTTTGAACCCACCGCGGGTCCTTCGCTGCTGTTCATCACCATTCCGGCGGTGTTTGCTGCCATGCCCCTGGGCAACGTATTCATGGTGTTGTTCTTCTTGCTGGCAGCGATCGCTGCCACGGGCGCGATGCTGTCGTTGATGGAAGTGCCGGTAGCCTTTTTGAATGAAAGAACCGGTCTGTCGCGCAAGGCTGCCACGTTGATCACGGTGGGGCTGTTGGCCTTGATCGGTTCGACGGCGGCGCTTTCTTCCAGCACGTTGGCCAATTTCAAGCCGTTTGGTTTGAATATGTGTAACTGCTCAGGCTGGTGAATCCAGCCGAGCCTGAAGAAAAGGAGGAACAAAAGGGGATCCCGATACAGCCATCTGCAAGACATCC